>NZ_JAAGPO010000036.1:0-68942 GCF_017104825.1 Burkholderia sp. Ac-20345
CACGGCCTCGCCTTGCGCCGGCTGCTCGGCCAGCGCGGCGGCAAAAGCGGCCGACGCCTGCGCGACCGCCCCCGGGCCGATCACGATCTGCAGGGGCTCGCCAGGCACGACGCCCAGCACCGCCGGCAGTGCCTTCAGCGCCGCAACGTTGGCCCGGTCGGGATCGACGAGCACCAGGCGCAGGCGCGTCATGCAATGAAAATGACGGCGGACGTTCGACGCCCCGCCGATCGCCCCGAGTATTGCGCGAGCCAGCGCGTCGAATCGCGCGCTCTCATCCGAAGTCATGCCTTGCTCCTACAGATCGGTCCGTTGAATCACGCCTGCCTGCCGCTCAGGGCGGCTCGCACAGGCTCCATGCGAAAGGTATGGGTTCGCAATAATTGGACCGTACCAAATATCAATCCACTCGCAAAACCGTTCTTCTGATATCGATATTCCCGGTTCGGAGAAATCTCATGAAATCCACGATATCACGGGGAATTTACGGTTGAATCGCAGCGCATCGCCCGATGCTCGAAGCGATCACGGCAGCCATACCTGCTTTAAAATATGTCCGTACCAATTATCATGCGAAGAACTTCTTCCGGGAGAGCGCACGGCCATGCATCTGGAGCACCTTGTCACCGAGCAGCCCAACGGGCAAAGCGCGAATCTCGACGCGCTCGGCATCGGCGAAGCCCTGGCGCTGATGAACCGCGAGGACGCCGGCGTCGCCGCGCGCGTCGCGCACGCGCTGCCCGCGATCGCTTCCGGCGTGGCGGTGATTGCCGACGCGCTGCGCGCGGGCGGGCGGCTGATCTACATCGGCGCCGGCAACAGCGGCCGCATCGGTTATCTCGACGCACTCGAATGCCAGCCCACGTTCGGCACGCAGCCGGGCGAGATCATCGGCATCGTCGCGGGCGGGTTCGCGGGCATCACGGAATCGGTCGAGGATTCGGACACGCTCGGCCGCCAGGATCTCGACGCGGCCGGGCTCGCGCGCGGCGACGTGGTCGTCGGGCTTACCGCGAGCGGACGCACGCCGTACGTGCTCGGCGCGCTTCGTCATGCGCGAGACACCGGGTGCCGGACCATCGCCGTCGCGTGCAACGTGGGCAGCGAGGCGGCCGCGCTCGCGGACGTGGCGATCGAGGTCGACTGCGGCCCCGAGGTGCTGACGGGCTCCACGCGACTGAAGGCCGGCACCGCGCAGAAAATGATCTGCAACATGCTGTCGACGATTTCGATGGTGGCGCTCGGCAAGACGTACGGCAACCTGATGGTCGACGTCCAGGTTCATAATCACAAGCTTCGCCAGCGGGCGATCGGCATCGTGTCGCAGGCGGCCGGCGTGCCCACCGACGTGGCGGCGCGCGCGCTCGAACAGGCCGGCGACCGGCCCCGCATCGCGATCCTCATGCTCCGCGCCGGCGTCGACCGAGCCGGCGCAGAGCGGCTGGCCGATGCCGCGGGCGGCTCGATCCGCAAGGCGCTCGCGACGCTTGCGCCATCCGCGCGCGCATGACGCCCACACGAATCACGACAACCCGTATGAAACCTTCAAATCCGATGCCCCGCGGCCGGCCTCGTGTCCGCCCGGCCGGCCTGACCGACTTGTTCGACGCCACCCGGGCGGCGGAACTTCGCGCGCCGGGCGGCGACGGCGAATCGTCGATCTCGATGCGCCTCGCCCGGCTGCTGCGCGAGGCGATCGTCGAAGGCCGGCTGAAGACCGGCGAAAGCCTGCCGCCGGAACGCGAACTCGCCGAACACTTCCAGGTATCGCGGGACACCGTGCGGCGCGCGATCGACAGGCTCACGCGGCAAGGCCTGATCGAATCCCGACGAGGCGCGGGCACGTTCGTCGCCGCCAGGGTCGAACAGCAGCTCGCGCGAATCACCAGCTTCTCGGACGACATGCTGCGGCGCGGGCTCACGCCCGGGTCGCAGTGGATCAGGAGAACACTCGACCGCCCGACGCCCGACGAGTTGCTCGCGCTCGGCCTCGCGCCCGATGCGCAGGTGCTGCGCCTCGAACGCGTCAGAACGGCGGACGCGGTGCCGATGGCCATCGAGCGCGCGACGCTGCCGGCCGCACTGCTCGACTACAACGTCGATTTCGGCGAGTCGCTCTATCGCGCGCTGCAGGACGCCAACGTACAGCCCGGCCGTGCGATCCAGCGCCTGCGCGCCGAGCTGGCGTCGGCCCGCGATGCCGAGTTGCTGGGTATCGGCACGGGCGATCCCGTGCTTTCCATCGAGCGCCGCTCGTTTTCGAGCGAAGGCTCTCCGCTCGAACTGACGCGCTCGCTGTATCGCGGCGATCGATACGACTATGTCGCGGTGCTCGAGCATTCGACGGGCGTTGCCGCGACGGCGTGAAGTGGATTCGACGCACCCACGCCAGACCGATCGGCCGGCGTGCACCGGCTTACGCGGCCTTGGCAAGCTCCGCATCGATGGCGGCGACCAGCTTCGGGTCGTCCGCGGGCGTGTCGGGCGAAAAGCGCGCCACCACTTCGCCCGTACGGCTCACGAGAAACTTCTCGAAGTTCCACAGCACCTCGGGCGCCGGATTCGGCTGAATACCGTAGCCTTCGAGGCGTGCGCGGAACGGACCGTCGCCGGCCGCCTGCGGCTGCGCCTGGGTGAGCGAGCGATAGAGCGGATGCTTGTCGTCGCCGATCACGGAGATTTTCGAAAACAACGGAAACTTCACGCCAAAGGTGCCGGTGCAGAAAGACTGGATTTCCGCATCGGTGCCCGGCTCCTGGCCCTTGAAGTTGTTGGCGGGGAACGCCAGCACTTCGAGGCCTTCGGCGCGCTTGCCTTCATAGAGCGCCTCCAGACCTTCGTACTGCGGCGTCAGCCCGCATTTGGACGCCACGTTCACCACCAGAAGCACTTTGCCTTCGTAGGACCGCAGGGATGTCTGCACACCGTCGATCGCGTTGACAGGAATATCGTAAATCGTGCTCATGTCTGCATCCTTCAATTGATTGAATTGATTGGCGAACCGCCGGAGTCGGGGGATATCGCGTTCATTGGAGAACCTCGCGCGTCGCGCCGGCAAAGACGCGTTATCGACGCTCGTGGTCTGCGCGTAGCAGAGCCCTATCCTACTGCGATCGGTCAACTTCTTGCTCGCAGGCGGCGGCAGCAGGGTCAGACAGGCCGCCTCGAAAGACCCCTGGACTTCGCTACACCGGTTGTGCGGACATCGCGATGCCATACGCGGTCCAGACAACGCCGAAAATGGCGCAGTTGGTCGATTCGTTCACGTAGTGACCTCAGATCGACATATCAAGGAAACGGACAGATCGTCCGAAGCTGACGTCTTGACTCAAATAACAGGTGTCCTGGTGTCTGGAGTACGACAAGCTGCTGTCCCGGGGACGATATTCGGAATTCCACGCAAGGGCGGGACTGTCATCATTGGACAAGTTCCAGAGGAGTAGTACCCAGGCATGATGTGCATCGCCGTTTTAAATTGCGTGACGTCGCTCGCGGAGGCGTACGTTGGCACCGTATGGCACTCGAGTGTAATGATCGAGGAGATCGTTGATTTTTTCAGGTTGACCGCGAAAATCCATGAACATCAGACGCAATCGGAGACGACTTAACGTGGAAGCCTGAACCAGACCACACAGACAGCGTGAGGTCGTCTCACGTCAGTAGCAAACGCAAATCAGCACTCGATCTGCCTCTGCATTAGATAGAATTTCATGTCGTCGCGACCATGCATTGAAATCGGTTTCAGATCGCGATTAAAGCCGAGCATTTCGTAGAACGGGTATGCAGATTCGCGCGCCGTGCACCAGAGCAGAATTCCGCGCTGTTCGCGGACATAGCGAATGGACAGATTGACCAGAAGGCGTCCGAATCCCAGACCACGTACCGATGGATGGACAGCCATGCCGCGAAGGCGCCAGGCTTCTGCGTTCAATACACCGGATTGTCCTTCTTTACACACCGACGCCACGGCCACAATACCGGCGTTGTCACGAACGGCAAAGTGCCTTGTCGTTGGAGCGAGGTCTCCGTGTAGAGCGCTCCCCTCCGCATCTCCAGCCATCAAGATTGCGGCCCTGAGGGGATAGGTTTCTTCCGCACGAACGACGCAGATGGTAAAGCGCACATCTTGTGAAGTCATCTAATTGCCAACTCTCTTCGTGACACTGATTTTCTTCCGGTTTTCTTGCAGCAAAGGCACTCGCAAAAATAGCAGTTGCCGGGCGTTACCAATAAGGGTAATTTCCTATCCGTCTTTTCTTTTCCAATCATACGCTAACTGCGATCACAGATGACGTCGAAAGCCTCGACAGATGCAGAGCTTGCCTACGACGAGATCCGATTAAGGATCTTTGACGGCCGCCTTGCGCCTGGGCAGAAAGTATCCCATCGAGGCCTGTCGGACGAACTCGGCTTCGGTCAAATGCCCGTGCGCAGCGCATTGCATTTGCTTGAGTCCGAAGGGCTGGTCGTCGTAATCGAAAAGAGTGGGACCTATGTCGCATCGCCGACGACGAGCGATCTCCGCGAAATTTTTGAAATGCGGCTGGCCCTCGAGAGTACAGCCGCGTTTCTTGCAGCAAGATCGGGAGTAACGGCAGGCCTTCGCGAGACGGCAGAGAAAATGCAGGAGCTGATTGACCAGGACGTCGCGGACATCATGCTCGAGCAACGTATCGGTTGGGTATTTCATCAAGCGTTGTTTGCCGCCGCAAGGAACGCGCGAATCTCATCGGCGTATGGTCTATTGCGGGCCCAAACCCTGGCCCTGAACGAACTCCCGCGTAGCGACGCCGAAACCGTTCGGCGCGGCACGATCGAGCACCTGCGAATCTTTCACGCAATCGAAGCGAACGACGGCGAGCTTGCGCGTCAGCATATGTGGAATCACATCGTTGACGGTACTCCCGCACGGATAAAACTATTAAAGGCACGGCATGAACACTAAAAACAAGGGACTTTCCCTCCCGATGCAAATGCTTGGCGGGCTTGTCCTAGGCGTCGCTTGCGGCGTGTTTGCTCCCGGCTTTGCCGCGAAGCTAGGCTTTCTAAGCGCGATGTTCGGCCACGCGATCAAGATGGTCGTCATGCCGTTGATCTTCCTGTCGGTCACGGTCGGGGTCTTTCGTGCGGGCCGACTTCGCGAGCGGCTTGGAAAGGTCACACTGTCCAGTATCGTCTTCTTCGTTTTCATGACGGGCCTGGCTGCATCGCTCGGCCTGCTGCTCAACTTTGCATTTCGACCGGGTCTCGGTGCGAGCATCGTTCACTCTGGATCGATGCCCACGGCACTCGCGTCCAGCATCGACTGGACGAAATTTCTCGTTGACTTGATCCCCGCAAACATCGTCGCTGCGCTCGCTGCAGGGAATTCGCTCCCCGTACTCGTTTTCGGCGTCATTTTCGGTGCAGCATTGGCGGCTGCCCCGGAGCGTGCCGAGCCTGCGATTGCCGTTTTCGAGGCGCTGCTGTCGGGACTGTTCAAGATGACCCAGTGGGTGATCGCATGGTCGCCGCTCGCGATCTTCGCCGCGATCGCGCAGCTGTTGTCAGCCAAGGGCTTTAGCGGCGCGCACTCGCTGATCGAACTTCTGGGCGTGGCCTATCTCGGCATGGCGGTTCTGGCGGTTGTACTCACCATCGTCATTCGCGTCGCCGGTCAGTCGCCTCTCGCCGTGCTCAGGAAGGTGAAGGAACCCCTGATCCTTGGTTTCACGACGCGTTCGTCTGAAATTACATACCCGTTGCACCTGAAGAAGCTGGTTGAATTGGGCGTTCCCTACGGCGTGGCGTCCACGATTTTGCCTCTCGCATATATTTTCAATCGCGACGGTGCGGTCCTCTATACGGCCCTTGCGGTCGGCTATCTGGCCGACGCATATCACCTTGCCTGGTCCTGGCCGTTGGCGATTACGATTTTGATCTTGACGATCATCACCATCGACGGAGCAGCCAATGTGCCCTCCGGGGCGATCGTAGCCATCACCATCGTTCTGACGTCGATCGGGTTGCCGGCCGATGCGGTGCTGCTGCTTTTGGGCGTCGACGCCTTTTTCGACATGGGGAGAACCGCCCTCAACGTCTACGGGAGCACGGCGGGCGCTGCTGTTGCGGTGAGACTTTCCGGTTCGGACAGTATCGCCGCGGAAACCGTGACTCGTCAGGCAAGCGTGTAGGTGCTCCGGATGCTATGGGCGCAGCGCGTTTCAATCTTGCGCCCGCCCATTGCAAGGCACCGACGCACATCCACTCGAGCATCCAGGTACGGCGAGGAGAACAGGAGTGTGAACATTCTCCTCTATTGATATTCAGTTAGTAGAACGACGAATCTTTTGCAGGAGAAGCAGTATGGTTGGTTCTGAATCTGCAGATTATTTTATGCTCCGCTTAGGCACGCCGCATCCGGCGTGGGCGTTGACTGACGACAGCAACATGATCGGCATTGTCGATTGTGACGGGGTGATGAGTGCCATGTTCGAGCTGGATCGCAACCAAGTCGCACGGATTAGAGGATTGGGTCAATCGGTGGAGAGAATCCGGTGTATTTGCGACCGCGCTGGCCGGGCGCTGCACTTTTATCTCCATGGCAGACAGGTGTCTCGAGGAATGTGGGCCGGGGTCGCGTCGGCCGATCCTGACTATCTGCCGACTGACGCGATGATCGCAACATGGGACGTACCGAAAAAGCCCTACGATGCCTTCAAGTTTCCGAGCGTGAGTGCACGTCTGGTCGCATCCGCCAGTCTGGCCTAAACTGCGATCACAGATTGTTGCGCGAGCTCGAGCCGGAACAACCCCGATTTTCGGGACCGATTGTTCGACATGCCCGGCTGGCTGCACGCGCACGCCGTTCAGTGCCTTTGGTTCTGGCACACCTCAACCTCGGATCGCCAGGACCATTTTGCTGGCCAGTTCACCGGCCAGCGTTTTTCATTCTTGGGTGCGCAGTCATTGAGCGACGCCCTTTCATCGCGAGACTCGATCACGAGACTACGCGAAAGCCCGCAAACATCACACCAACCATGCGGCAGTACCTGGGCCGCACCCGACAAGACGTAACACGTAAAGTTACGCCAAGCCCTACGCCCGCCCGTTCCGAGACCGAGAACTCGGCCCCCTCAACCTCCCTGCGACGCTCACCGCATCACCGCCCAAGTCCTCTGCTCGCCTCGCGCGTTCCCCGTTCGACCAAAATCCGAGACATTCAGCGAAACCGTATCGGCCTTCGCCTTTGAGCGCGTCTTCCGCGCAATCGCCAGGATCGGAGCCAAATGCTCGTAAAAGCATTCGAGCTGTCGCGCGTCAGATGCCAGTCGTTCAAGGTCGCACGCCTTCTCGAGAATCAACCGGGCAACATGAAATCGCTGAAGTCCACGGCCGATCCGAATCTGAAACACGACGCCATCGCTGCTATGCGGCACCCCCGCCCACACAAGCGAACTGCGATCCATAAAGCCTCCAAGAAATCCTAATCGTCACATCAATATGCCAGCCATCCCGTACGTTGCATATTTGTATTTCAAAATTGTGGCGCTTCACACATTACCATTTTCGAGAAACCCGGATATTGCGCCGCAGCAAAAGTGTCCGTAGACTGAGATCGCACGTTCGACGTAGTTGCCTCGCAGTCGCCCCATGACGGGAGAGCACGCCATGACGACTTCTTCCCCAGCACTAAGCCAGGCGCCCCCGGCCCTCCATGTGTTCCAGCAAGATGGCGGCTGGCACTGGGGCATCACGGTGCCTCGCTCCGCCGGGTCCGGCTTCAAACTGATCGCATTCAGTACCGACATCTTTTCCACTGAAGACACCGCCCAACGCGACGGCGACCGAGCATTGGCCGCCATCGCCGCAAGTGACGTGCATTGAACCTGGCGGATCGAGCAGCTGCACTGTCCTTGAGTTTTCACAGCCGGCTGCAATACTCCTATCACCGTTCGATGTGAGACCGCTTGCCGCGCACGATGACGGAATCCGCCACTTGTCTGACCTACCCGATCGTCGGTGACGATCCAGGCCGGTCGCTCGCTTCTTACGGCCCCAGTTGGGGATACGTTGCAATCAAGTTCCCGGCGGACGTCATGCGAGAAATGCGCGGCGCAGAGACTGCTCCACCCACGCAATTGCTCACCGTGTTTGAAAGCAATCGAGAGAAGACCACTGCCGCGGTCAACCGACAGACGTTGCCGAAAGACGGCCGGCGGATCCCACTCGACCAGTCAGACTTCTAAACCGAGGCCAGCTTGCAGGCCAGCATGCCGACAGCAGACAGGAGGCGTTTCATGAACATCCGGATCATGGTTCCCTGCACCCTGGTTCTTGTAGCCCTCAGCGCGCACGCTGCAGATATCACCGGCGCAGGCAGCACGTTCGCGGCACCGATTTACGCAAAGTGGGCCGATGCGTACAAGAAGGCCGGCGGTGGCAAGGTCAACTATCAGGGCATCGGCTCGTCGGGCGGCCTGAAGCAAATCAACGCAAAGACGGTCGATTTCGCCGGTTCGGACGCTCCGCTGAAGGATGACGAGCTCGCGAAGGAAGGCCTGTTCCAGTTCCCGACCGTGGTCGGCGGCGTGGTGCCCGTCGTCAACGTACCGGGCGTGAAGGCTGGCGAACTGACGCTGTCGGGACCGGTGCTCGGCGACATCTATCTGGGCAAGATCAAGAAGTGGAACGACCCGGCAATCACCGCTCTGAACCCGAAGGTCAAGCTATCGGATACGGACATCGCCGTGGTGCGCCGGGCTGATGGTTCGGGCACGAGCTTCATCTGGACGAACTATCTGTCGAAGGTCAACGGCGAATGGAAGTCGAAGATCGGCGAAGGCACGACGGTCAACTGGCCGACGGGCACGGGCGGCAAGGGCAACGACGGCGTTGCAGCGTTCGTGCAGCGCCTGCCGGGCTCGATCGGCTACGTCGAATGGGCGTACGCGAAGAAGAACAACATGGTCTACACCGCGCTGAAGAACTCGACGGGCACGGTGGTCGAGCCGAAGACGGAAACGTTCAAGGCCGCTGCCGCAGGCGCGAACTGGTCGAAGTCGTTCTACCAGATCCTGACGGACGAGCCGGGCAAGGACGCATGGCCGGTCGTCGGCGCGACGTTCGTGCTGCTGCACGCAACGCAGGAGAAGCCGGCGCAAGGTGCGGAAACGCTCAAGTTCTTCGACTGGGCATTCCACAACGGCAACCAGGCCGCGACGGAGCTGGACTACATCTCGCTTCCCGATTCGGTGGTGTCCGAAATCCGCAAGCAATGGAAAGTGAAAGTCAAGGATGCCTCCGGTAAGGCGGTTGCAAACTGAATGATCCGGATGGGACGCGCAATCGTCCGCATTCGCCTCGCAGCGAAGGAGAACATCCCTTCGATGATCTTCCAGCGTGTCCGCTAGGGCCGAAACTTGACGCACGTCGCGATGGCGAGCGCGCTTGAATCGATCATGGGACGGATGCATTGCCGATCACGTTGCAATCAGCGGACCATTTGAGCCATGAGCGACGAGGCGCCTCCTCGAGCCGACGAGTTCCCGAAAGCTGACGCATATGCGTTGCGAAGCCTGCACGAACATGCACGCAACTTCCGATCCTGTCGCACATCGCGAACTGGTGGAATTGCACAAGCCAACGAAATTGCGGCCGCTGGGTCGACCTGCAATAGTCGTGCGACAGTATCGCTGTCGTCTTTGCAATACGAACTGGCTGGTGGAGTCTGATCCGTTGCAAACCGGGATCACCGAATGGCTCTGCCTGAACGGGTCGTCAAACATTCTCGCCCCCTCCTCCACACCGCAGCCGAACGACGTGGCAACCGGGCGCCCTGGAGAAGCCGGTATCGGGAACACGGCGTTACTGCTGAACCCGGCTCACTGCGATGGAGGGAGTGCCATTCCTTTTTTTCGAGCTACAGCAGGTAAGGCTTGATGTTCGTCAGCGCACGAGCGACGTACTCTTCCTTCTCCCCGACCGGCGCAACGTAGTGCAGCGCACTCCGTGCGGCTTCCTCGCCTTCCAGGCGCGCAATGATCCATGCGGCCAGATACTGCGAAGCAAGACAGCCACCCGCCGTTGCGACGTTACCTTGAGCGAAGAACGGCTGATTGAGGACTTCGACGCCCGCCTCGACGACCCAGGGTTTGGTAGTGAGGTCCGTGCACGCGGGGATGTTGTCGAGAAGGCCGAGCTTTGCCAGAACCAGCGTGCCCGAACATTGGGCACCAATCAGTTGCCGGGTCGGATCGAGATTCAGCTGCTCCATCAGCGTCGCGTCGTTGACGACATCCCGGGTTTGAATACCGCTCCCGACGATGACGGCATCCGCCGTGCATGCGTCCCCCAACGTTGACTGCGCCTGCACGGTCACACCATTCATCGATGTGACGAAATGCTCCGGGCATGACAGCGTTACGCGCCAGTCAGGCTTCTTGATGCGATTGAGCACGCCCAGTGCGATGAGCGAATCGAGTTCGTTGAAGCCCTGGAAGGTCAGAATTGCGATGTGCATGGGGGGGCCCCTGGCTGAGGTCTGTCGATGCATCTTGCCAGATCGCCGGGATGAATGGATTTGCGTTGCCGAAAACTTACTGTTGCGGCCGCTAGGGCCAGGTCAGAAGGTGCACTTCGCGTTCTCACATCAGAGGTGCTTTCCGGAGTGGCGGTTATTGACCCACTGCTGCCGCCTGTATAAACGCTGCCTCGACGGCAGCTTTCAGGTGTGAAACGGACTTTCATTCAGTCACGCTTCTTGGGCGGTCCATATCTGGGGGCGTGACCGGATGTCTATGACAGAAATCGGCTATTGCATGACGTACTTCGTCGTTGCCGCTCGAAATGGCATGCAGCCAACGAAACCATTGGTCCTGCCGGAATACTTCCGAAAACGGACTCATCAATTCGATGACTCTTCGCTGCTCGCGGTAATCTATGAACCGCCCTTTGTCTGGCATTACGAGTTGATGGACGTATGCATTCCGACAGTCATAGATGCCGAGCGCAGCATTAACGAATGCCTCCTGTGCCCCCCCTCGGATCTGCGGCCACTCCTGTTTGCTCAGTTCCTCTAGTAGTTGCAGTCTCATACGATGTCCAAGTGATTTAACCCGGGATAGAACGCCATCGCAATCGTTCGCCGCAGTCTCGAGAGCAGCCGAAACACTCACCTCGAGAATTGAATTTATCAACACGAGTGCCTCCATGAGAAAGCCTCCTTCCATGAGCATGCGAAGGCGACTCAGCGAGCGTCGCATCGGATGAAGTGTCGGCGTCGTCCCGTCTGCTACTGACTCAAGCGCTCCGCTAAGATGCCATTCGCCCTTGAGGCTAAAACTATGTCCGGTGAATGATGAGTAGTGGCCGAGGCGTTTCTGTCCGGATCGCAACTTGTGGATAACTGTGAATCTTCGCTGTAGCGATGACGGCGACACATGAGCTATCGGGACCCCCCCGTATTCCTGCCAGAATGCCTCTATTACTCTGTTAGAGAAGTCCGCAAGAAACGGTTGAAGATAGTTGTTGGCCATTGCAACATGCCATGCAGTCGATGGTCCGTCGGCGGGCCTGCGCCCACTGCGTACTAGCTCCATATTGAACCGGTCACGTAGGAATTCATAGAGCGGATCGTCGGCGTCTGCCAACACACCACGCAGTATCTTTCTTAGGCGCCCCGCGGGTATTTCGACTTCGAACACGCCACCTACCGGCACCGCTGGCTGTGCTAGACCTTCCGGACTCTCAATGCCATGCAGACCCAACAACAGCTGCAGCGGATGCTCTCCAGACGGGTCAGAGATATTCCGGATAGTGAATGAGAAAGGCTCTGGTTTAGCGTTCCGGTTGAATCGAATCGGCAACTGGCCGTGGTAAGGCCCGGCCAGATGCGCCCATGGTTGATCAAAAAGCACCAAAACGATGAGATCGGACACATAGTCTGACTCGTCAATCGACGTAACCTTCGGGTCCGCATCCTCAGCGAATTCGCCGGTATTTAGTGAGTCCATCAAATACCCGTATAGTGCATTGCTTGGTTCAACGGGCACAAAGCCGAGGTTCGTGTGATAACCCGTATGCAAGCCGGACTCTGAGTATGTTCGCTTTGCGTACGAAAATTTTGGAGGCTGTGCGAACAGCTTATGTGATTCGATTTCCTCTCGAATCCGGGTGCAATCTGAATTACTGACATCATTCGGTACCCATTTGGGCGGAGATCCATCTTCATGAACCTTGTAGCCTTTCAGATTGCCCCTCCAGTCTAGGTCGAGTTCCACACTTTTCACTTCTCCGCTCCCATTCAATCGTCGAGTCTCTACTGGCCAGTAAACTGACGTTTCGCATTATTATGCGGGCTTTGAAGCATGGTCGACCAGTCGCATCGATAACCCGCACGATACGAGTCATTGCGCGGTCCGGTTGTACCTGCAACGTGCCCCCCCGCGACGCTGGTCTCCACGGAATGACGGCATAGGTCCGCTACTGAGCGGGAGCCGCCGTTCAAACGGCAAATTGACCACTTGAGCTAATGACCGACTCTGGCCGCATGGCGACGTTACCGCATTGCGGCGTACGGCAAAACAGGGAAACCCGGTGATCCGACGATATTTGTAGGCAATCACCGCCCGACGAGGCAACGGACTACCGTTCATAACTCAGCCACCGCCGACGATCTGCTTATGGTCAACTTCGGTCAGGGTTTCACATTCCCTTGCCTGGAGCCGATGCCCGCAGCAATGCGGCTTTGCACAGCGACGAGTTGGTCATCCGTGGTCGCCACCAGCCATAGACGTGCCTGCTCCTCGATTTGGCGGTTGTGATCCTTCAACGGGCCCATCGCGGCAGCGGCCTTCCAGACGACCGGGGCGATTCGGCTTTTCCTGCCTGACGGCGCGCCTACCAGCAGGCAGTAAGGTCCCAGCGGGAGCGATACAAACGGAAGTGCCGGACTGGCACGCACGCGCCAGTCGATGAAGGGCGTGTCGCCGATAAGCAGCGGCATGGGCAAGCCGTGGAGCACACTGAAATCGTACAGCGCCAGTTGCTCCCGCATGCCGGCGTAAATACGCCGGATGTCGTCGACAACCGCCGCGCGAATCTCGTCATCGAACATTGGTTCCTGCGCGTATCGGGCAAACGCCTTTCGAGCCTCCGATTGATATGCGCTGAACAGGCCAATCTCCACGCAGTCCTGCACTGCGCGCTGGACATCCGCTACAGAACCGGCTTCCTCCGGCGTACCCAACTGCGCGGCCCGCAAAAACCGGGCAAGTCCAGCCTCCTGGATCGCAGGCCCCTCCGCAGATGCATCGTCTTCAGCGCCCTTGCCAAGGGGCACATAGATATATTTCTCGGCCGCGAAATGCGACTTCTTGCCCTCGTCAAACCTGATTTCGCCATCAACGCAGTCCAGATAGCGAGTCCCGATTCGACCATGCTCCCAAACCCAATTTTTCAGGAGCGGACGTAGTGGATGCAGTCTTTCGTGATCGGTCATGGAAGCCTCCAGGTTGCCCAGTATAGTTCCAAGTTGTCGATTGTTTCGTGGATGGCATGGCGATCAATCGATCCACTACCGCCGTTGGAGCCCGCGCAGCCTCAACAGCTGTTTAACCGGATATCAGTGGCCCCGTGCCTACGCGCTGAGCGGCAAGTGCTCGGCCTTTGCAGGCGTTCACGTGTCGGCCGCGGTAGGTCGACTTGACGCTACCTTGCGGACGTTCGGCTGAGCATCTGCACCGAACGTCTGCTGTCAGGCTCAGCGAATAGGCACTTTCGACCCGTTTGAGTCACTTAGATAGCATGGGCGCTGGTCCGTTGTCTCACCGATATGAGACATTCGCATGCAGCGCTGCGGTCACTAGCATTAGTAGCTGTCGAGAAGACGACATCCATCAGTTCAGCCGTGCCACTGCAACGCAGTCTGACAATGGACCTTCGTGCCGACGACCTTGCTGATAAGTTCGTTTGCAGTGTTGATCGCGCGAGCCGCGTCGTCCCACTTCACGGGACGGAGGCTGTGCGCAAAATTGTTACGTGTCCGCCTTGCATCGTCCAAGCGTGCGAGCATGTCGTCGTCAATTCTTTTATGAAAGGAGAGCATCTGCGTCACGATCGAAGCAGTGTAATCGTGCCCTTCAAGCAGCATCCTGCGGCGATCGCGGTTCATCTCAGTGTGCCCGCCATTCCTTGCGTCTAGTTCATGTACGAGGCTGGCCCACACTTTATTGAGTGATTTTTCGATCACGGACCAAGCAATAAGGTGGGCTGATTCGTATTGATGAAGCGTCAACTGGTTGCCCGCAGTCAGGCAGAGTGCCAAGATTTTTAGGCCGTCGTCCTCAAACACTTCGCCACAGCGTGCCATCACATGCAACGCATGATCTAGGGCGGCTAGCTTTATATCCTGCGCCAAGAAATTTGAGCCTTCCACTTGGTGGATCAAGGTGTCCGTGATAAGCCAGTGGCCTTGCTGCTCAAAAGCCTTGTAGTAGCTAGTTGGATTCAACGGCGACTGGACGGGTGTTCCGGTTTGCATCGTCTCAGCGAGACCCGAATGTAGCGCCATCAAGAATGCGTTCATGTATTGAAAGCGCTGATGGGCTAGCTCCTGCTGCTCTCGCATAATCTTCTCGTCAAACGTCGTACTTGGCACTTGTGCAAAGTTTGGAGACTTGTCGAAATCAAAAATCAGAAATCCATCGCGGCGAGCTGATATGGGCACATTTGAGGGGCCTGTTTTCTGCCATACGATTTGCGCCAGCTTGCGGTTTACATCATCCATAGACGGTGTATCCCTAGGCGCGCTTTCGAAGCAATACTGGATTCCGCCGTAGAAGTAGACCGCAAGAGCATAGGGTGAGACTGCGAGCGAGTTTTCCATGCGCTTGAGTGAGCATTCGTTGTCGAAAGTGTTCGAGATAATCTCATAGGTGACATCAAATGAGGCGAATGTGACCGAAACGGGACTAGTTTCAGCGATACGTCACCGTCGAGCGAACGACGCTTCATGGCCGGCAAGCGACGCCCGCCGGCCGCGATGCCATCAAACCTCTGTCTGCTCTGCCATCTCAAGGGCATCTTCGACTTCGATGCCGAGATAGCGAACTGTGCTTTCGAGTTTCGTATGCCCGAGCAGCAACTGCACCGGCAGCTGGGTCTTCTGCTGCAAGATAGTCGCTCGGACGCCACGTGGCTTCGGTGGTGGACATCCTGGGCCAGCAACCGCGTAAAATCGCACGCTCGGAGCTTGTTATCAATTGCGAGATTGAACATCGCGAGCTCACGAAGGTTCGATGTCATCTGAAGTCGCGTTCAGATCGACCCGATTTCTCGGAGCTTTAGCTGCGGCTTCAGGCCGATGAGCTTGCCCCTTGTTCCATGGCATACGGGGGCAACGACGACCTTCTAGGTTTCCATAACATCTCCCTTCAATCGAACGGGGATTGAGCGTGCGCTCGTTCCGACGGGCGCTATCCGGCCCGGAGGATTCCTTCTGCTTTCCCCTTGGAGGACAGACGCGAGCAACAATGCAGATCGTTCGCTTAGGGAGCCCAACAGTTCGAGCTAGTGTCGCAATCGATATACTGTCGTCGCGGCGGGGGAAGGACACCCCGTTAAGGGGCACCAGTGGGTAAGGCAGACCGCGCCCAGGGGCTTGGGCGCCGTCTGCGTCATTGTCAGGCGCAGACCTTGACTTGCCGCGTACTTTACACGCGAGTTGGATCTCAGATTTCCCGATTGCGGTCGATCACACTGCAGTCAAGTTGCTCCGTCATGGCGACGCGTCGGGAGAGCGCAAACAATCGGAACACACGAGTTGGGGCGATATTGAAGACCAAATTTTTGATCGCAGCACTGCTTGCCTGGGCGCCCTTAACCATCTCGAACGCTGCCAGCGCAGACAGTACCGGAAGTCCGTCTTTTTCTCCCGACCCGAGGATCGACAAGTTGGCTGAAGCGTACGCACAAGACACCGTCGATTTTTCCGAAAAGCAGTTTTCCATCAAACTAGATTGGTCGGATGCAAGCATAGCGAACGTCGAAAAATCCTTATCGAAAATGCATGCCTCTTACACCGACGAGAGTCCTAAGCCGTCTGACGAACAAGTCATGTCTTTTGCAAAAGGCTTTGGAAGTTACGTTGGTGAGGTGTTTCGCCGAAATCATGGTGGAGAATGGGGAATGGTCACGCTCGGTGACCACCGATTCCCTGGACTGCGAACCACTTCGGGTACGAATTTTTGGCCGTGGGCGCGCGCATTCGATCGAATTACAAAAGGCTCAGAAGCGAACATTTCCGACTACTACAATGTGCTACTGAAGAAATGAAACGGCTAGCGCTGGCATCGAACGACCGTTCATGGCCTATCACTGCCCGATGCACAAGGCCGCGGCCGCCCCGCAACTGCCCTTCAGATCTCCCCCAAGCGACCCATCGACGAACGGCGCGGTGACTTATTGCCTCACCGAGCATCGTTCGCATGATGAGAAGTTCAATCCAACGCTATTGCCGGTCGCGTCGTCGAAAACGCGCACATGCCATAATTCGCCTGTTCCTGAGCTACCGAACGCATCGTGTCATCCGCGAAATGATTTTGATCAGATCACTTGCCGCCTACCTGTTGCTTGCTGGATGTATTTCTACCGCGCACGCCGAGACGTATTCACCAGAAGTGTCGAGAAACATCGACAAGCTCCAGTCCAAATGTGCCCGCAAGTCCAACGATCCCAAGGCGCCAGCCTGCATCGAATACAAGGCCACGTTAGCCCGCACCATTCCATCTGCAGTCCAGGCACTGATGGATCAGGAAGAAGTGGTCGATGCCAAATGCCGGAACGGCCCGGCACCGAAATTATTGCCTAGCGGCCAATACGCTCCGGGCAGCGCCTGCGCAGAACGCGAACAGTTGATGAAGACCATTCACCAGCACGACTGGTGCTGGGGTCATACGGACATGGATAGCTACCTTCCGGGTTGGGTGATCTGTCATCCCGGTGAATGGCAGTAAGGCCGCACCTATAGCAGGACAAGATTCCGCCAGGCTGCGAAGGCGAATTGCCGGTTCAGATTCCGGCCTTCGCCGGCGATGCCCGCGCCCGCTGTTGCCGCAGCAAACAGTCGAACAGGTTTCCCGGCAATCCGTCCAGTCGCCCGATCTGTCCTGGCCGCGCTAACCCTGGCCGCCGCCCCGGCACCAGCAGCAGGCTCTTGTCCAGGTGGACCTTCGTGAACTCCCGCTTTCAACCTGACGGGGTGGTTCTGAAAATTGCGTCGACGGGCCGCTCCTGGCTGCAGATTCAACCCGTCGACGCAACACACTCGAGGCTGTCAGCAGCCCCCGAGCCGCCAGCCATGTTCGATGGCCGGCGCGCCTCATCCCCACCAATCAAGACGGGCGCTTTCCGCGGCCACCAGCAGGTTTGCCAGCCGGCTTGCGCGCTCCCGCAGCCGGCTTGCCGGCGGATTTTCCGCGCGGCTTCTGCACGCTGAACGGGCTACCACTGGACAAGCTCTTGCCCTGACCCGCAGCCCCGGCGCGCGGCGCCGCGGGCTTGCGCTTGTTCTCGCTACTTTGCGGGCGCGGCTTTTTACCCGGCGCAGGCATCGCACCGGCCACGGCTTGCGGCACTTTGGGTTTCTTCGGCTTTTTGGGCTTCTTGATGATCTGGCCCGTCGCGCTGGTTTCCGGCACACGGTGTTCGGCCTCGAAACCCGGCTCCTCTTCGCGCCGCAGCGTTTGCTTGATCAGCGCTTCGATCGCGGCCAGTTGCGGCGCTTCGTCGGCACACACCAGGGACACCGCCACACCGCTGGCGCCCGCGCGGCCGGTACGGCCGATACGGTGCACATAGTCTTGCGCCACGATCGGCAGATCCACGTTGATCACCAGCGGCAGATCGTCGATATCCAGCCCGCGCGCCGCCACGTCGGTCGCCACCAGCATCTGTACTTCACCCGATTTGAAGCGCTCCAGCGCACGCAGACGCGCGGGTTGCGGCTTGTCGCCGTGGATGGTGTCGACCGCATAGCCCGCTTCGTCCAGCATGGCAGCCAGGTAGTCCACGCCATTGCGCGTCTTGACGAACACCAACGCATGCTCCCACTTGCTCTCGGCCACGAGGTGCATGAAAAGGTCGGGCTTGTTCCGCTTGTCGACCGTCACCACCCACTGCTTGATCCTGCTGGCCGTGGCATTGGGCGGACTGACGCTGATATTGACCGGCTCACGCAGAATGCCCGCCGCCATCGCGCGGATATCGTCGGTAAACGTGGCGGAAAACAGCAATGTCTGGCGCTGGGTAGGCAACGCGGCAAAGACGGCGTTGAGTTCGCGCGCAAAGCCGAGATCCAGCATGCGGTCGGCTTCGTCCAGCACCAGCGTTTGCACCTGATCGAACTGCACCGCGTTCTGGCGATTGAGATCCAGCAAACGGCCCGGCGTGGCCACGAGCACATCCACGCCCTTGCGCAGCTTCATCATCTGCGGGTTGATACTCACGCCGCCGTAAGCAGCCAGAAATCGCAGGTCGAGGCCCTTGCCGTAAGCGATGAAGCTTTGCAGCACCTGTTCAGCCAGTTCGCGCGTAGGCACCAGCACCAGAACGCGCGCGCGGTTGCTGGACACCGCCGGGCCGTGCTGCACCAGCCGCTGCAACAGCGGCAGCGCAAAACCCGCCGTCTTGCCCGTGCCGGTCTGGGCGCCCGCCATCACGTCCTTGCCGCCGAGCACGGCAGGAATCGCCTTGGTCTGCACCGGCGTAGGGGTCTGATAATTGAGTTCCTGCAGATTACGCAGCAAGGGTTCGATCAGGCCGAGCGAGGCAAAAGACATGGTCGTATTCCGGGCTAAAACCGCAATTCTAGCGGTTGCCGGGCGGATCAAGGCCCGCCGCTCCCGGCTGGACGCTGCCGGCGGGGGACGACGACACTGCCAACCGGACTCAGCCACTGGCACAAAGCAAGGAAATCCAGTCCCTTTTCCCCGTACCCATTCGCCCCTTGCAGCCACTCGGCCCTTTACCTGTCTGTCACTTCATGGCTTATGGTTCGGGCAACAAGGTAAGGCGAAGACAGCCGACGCCAACTGCTGCTCGCACAGGCCCGCCAGGCAAGACTCCCTCGATTGCTGATAGGCGCCCTGCCCACGATCGTACCCATGCTTGCCCCGGCGACGATCTAATATCGGCCGCAATGCGTTTGCGGCAACGGTGGCCTGCCCTGGCATTTTCGGACCGACTGTAACTTGAGAGGATGGCTTCCAACTGAGGCCAGTCGCCGAGGTCGCGAAGAATCACGGAATCATCGATCTACAACTGGCGACAGCATTTCGGTGGCCTGGAGGCGGCCGACATCAAGCAACTCGAGCAGGAGAACGCATGACCTGATCCGGGAACGGCAACAGCCTGGTCGCGACAACCGGCAGGCATGCGGCATTCCGCAGGCTGCTTCGGTGTGAACCGCGTGACGCCGCAGTGCCTGGCGCTCACGTGCGACAAGATCCCATCCTGCCTACCATTCGGCAATGGTCACGTCATATTCCTCGTCGTAGAAAGCGACAAGAAACTCCTCGGGCATCAGCCACGAGTCGACGCTCACCGTTTGCGCACCGATGTCAACGTCGACTTTCGCGTCGGCATCGACGGTCTTCATCGCATGCTCGATCGTCGAACGATCGTCTGCATGGATTTCAGTTTTCATCGCGAACTTCACTTTTCACTTCTCCAGTCAACAACGTTCCAGTAAAGCAGTTCTTCTCGACTCGTAAGCGCCATGCCACGATGTGCCTGCCGTCCGGCGCGCACCAACCGCCGAATGAATCTGTTGGAAAAACTATAGGATCAAACCTCGGTGCCACCAACCTGGTAAAGCTCAATTCATTTTTTACACCGCGTAACGAAGATCGGCGGTATGAAACGACAGTCAGACTTTGTCGAGGACGTCCCCTTCGTCAGCGGTCCGCAGCACACATTCCCGTACCTCTGCTGCTCCCAACCCATTCAATCGGAACGGCTCCGAACGGTCGCCGTATCGTATGAACTCATCGGGAATGCCAACGTGTAGAACGCACACTGGCAATCATTCATCCGTGATCCGTTCTGCGCATGCGGCACGTGGCCGCCAATCGATGGCGCGATGGTCTCGTGCCTCATTTAATCGACCAGCAACGGTTCTTCAACGAGCGGCTTGATGAAGCGCATTTCAACCTCGCCGACGTCGATTTCCTGCGCGACTTGCACTGCAACCGACAGCAATGGACCAAGCTCGCCCTCTCCATATCCCGTGCCTCTGCCAGCAAAATGGTGCCCCGTCGACGCCGTGCACATACCCTGATCGACACCACAAAACAGTATCGACAACCCGGGCTCAACGATGTCGGGAAGCGATTAAGCCGAATGTGCGTTCGTCACCGACGGGGCGCTCGCGAACGCCGTGACGGGATCATTGCTGCGCACTTGCCTCGCCTCTGAATCGCAGGCGATATTGCTTGGGCGTGACATTGAGCCGCCGCGAGAACGTCGTGCGCATGTGCGTTGCGCTATGAAAACCGCATTTGAATGCGACCGTCTTGAGTGGCGCATCCGTGTCCTCGAGGAGCTTCCTCGCGGTATCGACGCGAACCTGCTCGACAAAAACAGAAGGCGTCACCTTCGCGTACTTCGCGAATACCCGCGACAAGGTGCGGCGGCTCACCGAGGCCGCGCTCGCCAGCGCCTCGATCGAGAGCGTTTCGGTCATATGCTCGCTCACGTATCGATAGACCTTGCCGAGTATCGGATCCGCGTCCTTGCCCGACCCGATATAGGGACTGTACTGAGACTGGCCGCCCTCGCGCTGGATATACACGACCAGACGCTTCGCCACCCGCACCGCCAGCTCATGCCCCCAGTCTTCCGAAACCAGCGACAGACATAAATCGATGCCCGCGGTCGCGCCCGCCGATGTAAAGAGCCGCCCGTCCCGAACGAAAATCCTGTCCGGCTGCACGTTGGCGCGTGGAAATTCATTGGACAGTCGGCTGGCGTCCGACCAGTGGGTCGTCACTTCCTTGCCGTCGAGCAGCCCCGCATGCGCCAGCACAAACGCGCCATTGCAGACCGAGCCGAAGCGGCTTGCGCTGCGCGCCTGATCTTGCAGCCACGCCAGAAACGCGTTCGACGGCTGCACATCCGGCAATTGCGGCCCGCCCGCTACCAGCAGCAGGTCCCATTGAATGTCGCGATCGGCATAGCCATGCGAGACGGCCAGCTGCATGCCGTTCGAGCAGGTCACGGTGCCCGCCTGGTTCCCGACGAGCGTCACCTCGTATCGTTGATGCTCGGAAAGGAAGGTATTCGCCTCGGCGAACACGTCGAGGGGGCCTGCAACGTCGAGCGCCTGCGCACCTTCGAATACAACGATGGCAACTTTCATGTCGTGACCTTCACGGGTGTAACCCTGTTTCCGTTCGTACAGCCGGCCGACGCCGGATCGATTCACACCGGCGCGACGCCATGGCCGGAACCAACCCGCCATGGAACCGTTGGCTTCATTCCGTGCTCAACCCGCATGGCTTGCGCGATCGCGCGACGCACCACGCGTCGCGGCCTGCTGGGTACCGATTGCGCGCGAAGCCATTTCGTTCTGCTCGATGATCTTCGCGATCTCGGCATCGGCTTGTGCACCGTACTGCTCGAACACGCCGGTACGATAGGTCGTTTTCGCGGCGGCACCCAGCTGCGTGCCGGAATCGTCGTGCGTATCGGCATCGACCGTCATCGACAGCCCGATGCGCAGCGGATGCACCGCGAGCTCGCGTGGCTCCAGCTGGATGCGCACCGGAAGGCGCTGGACGACCTTGATCCAGTTGCCCGTCGCGTTTTGCGCCGGCAACGTGGCAAACGCGCCGCCGGTGCCGGCCGAGAACCCCTCGATCCTGCCGTGATACTTGACGCTCGAACCGTACACGTCGGCCGTCAACGTGACCGGCTGGCCGATCCGCATCCGCGTGAGCTGCACTTCCTTGAAGTTCGCATCGACCCACACGCCATCCAGCGGCACGATCGCCATCAGCGGCGTGCCGGGCGCCACACGTTGGCCGACCTGGACCGACCGTTTCGCCACGTAGCCCGTCACCGGCGCCGGCAACGTATTGCGCGCGTAAGCGAGATAGGCATCCCTGACTTTCGACGCCGCCGCCTGCACGTCGGGATGCTGTCCGACCGTCGTGCGGTCGGTCAGCGCGTGATTCGCGCCGGCCTGCTGGCGCGCGGCATCGAGTGCGGCCTGGGCAGCCTTGACGGCATCGCGAGCGTGGGCGATATCTTCAGCGGAAACGGCACCCGTGCCCGCAACCGCCTCGCGCCGCCGCAGATCGTCGTTGGCGCGAGCGAGATCCGACTCGCGTTGCGCCACATTCGCCGCATAGAAATCGTTGTTCACATACAGGCTGCTCACGCGGCGCACGGTCTGGCCAAGGGCCGCCTCGGCATTCACCAGCGCGATCTTCGCGTCGGCCGGGTCGAGCGTGACGACCGGGTCGCCTGCCTTCACGATCTGCGTGTCGTCCGCATTGACGGCGACCACCGTACCGGTGACCTGCGGCGTCAGTTGCACCAGGTTGCCGCTCACGTACGCATCGTCGGTCGCCTGGTAATAGCGGCCGTCGGTGAAATAGTAGGCCGCATACGCCGCCCCCGTGACCGCGACGACCGCCACCAGGAGGGCAAGCAGGCGCTTGCGCTTGCCCGGAGGCGTCGTGCCGGCGTCATGGCCGGCCGGATCGGCTTGCGTGCCGCGGTTGCTTGCGCCGCCGCGGTCCGCCGTTTCGCGGTCGGGCGTGAGGGTATCGCTCATGTCAAATCTCCTTGCCGGTAAGTGAACGTGCCGTTCAACGCGCGGCGACGACGGGATGGGCGGATGCGGCAGCATCCGCGCTGTGGTCGGTAGCGGCCGACGTGTCGACGTAACCGCCGCCGAGCGCCGACGCGAGTGCAATCTGCTGGTCGCGTCGGTTCATCGTCAGGTTTGCAACGGCTTCCTCGGTATTCAGCGCCGTGACATCGGCACCAAGCACGGTCAACTGATTGGTCAGGCCGGCCTTGTACTGCGTGATCGCCAGCCGATCGGCATCCTGCGCGGCCTGCCGTGCCGCGTTTGCGTCGACGAGTTGCGCATCGCTCGAGCGGATCTGCGCGAGCTGCGTCGCAACGTCGCTCAGCGCGCCAACCAGCGTTTGGTTGTAGGTGGCCACCGCGTAGTCGAACTCTGCATAGCGGCCTTTCAGTTGCGCGCGCAGTGCGCCTGCATCGAAGATCGGCAGGTGGATCGCCGGGCCGGCCGATGCCGTGCGGCTTGCGGCGCTCAGGAAACGACCGAAACCGAACGCGTCGAGGCCGATCGCGGCGCTCAGGTTGATGTCCGGATAGAACTCCGCCTTCGCTTCCTTGACCTGGTGCGTCATCGCGTCGACACGCCAGCGCGCGGCGACGAGGTCCGGGCGACGGCTCACCAGGTCAGCCGGCAGGTTGTCCGGCAGGCGCACGTCGTTGCCAATGCCGAGCGCCGGCCGCTCGATCGCAAGGCCGCGATCCGGTCCTGCGCCGAGCAGCGCAGCCAGCTGATAGCGCGTGGTCAGAATGCTGCCGTCGAGTGCGGTGACGCGGGCGCGGCTCGTTGCAAGATTCGCCTGCGCGGTCTTGCGCTCCACCTCCGTATCGAGGCCGGTCGCGATACGGCCGGCCGTGATGCGATCGATCTGCTCGCGGCGCGCGACTTCCTGTTGCGCGATGTCGCGCAGCACGTAAAGGCGGGCCAGCTGGTTGTAGCTACGCGCGATTGCGGTGTTCAACGTGAGCGTGACGAATTCGACGTCCGCCTTGCTCGCTTGCGCCTGCGACACGGCCGCCCTCAGCGCTTCGCGGTTCTTGCCCCACAGGTCGAGGTCGTACGACGCGCTCAGCAGGCCCTTGTTCTCGGTCTGCCAGGAACCGGCATACGGCGGCGGGATCATCGCCGTGCCGCTGTACTGCTGGCGCGTCAGCGAGTAGCTCGCATCGACGCGCGGCAGCGTGCTCGCGTTCGACGCTTCGGCGAAGGCCTGCGCCTGGGCCACCCGCGCACGAGCCTGCTCGATCGTCGGACTGCCGCGCAGCGCCTCGGCGATCAGCGCTTTCAGTTGCGCATCGCCGAACTGGTCGGCCCAGTCGGCAGCCGGCCAGCGGCCTTGCTCGGCCGGCAGGCTGCGGGCCGTATCGAGCTGTTGCGGCGCCACGATCCGCTTGTCGCTATGGATGCCCGCATAGTTTGCACATGCCGACAGCACCGCCACGAAGATCGCCGACACACCCAGTTTCAATGCGCGGGCGCCGATGTCGGATCCATTTGTCTGCGATTTCATTTTCTGACCTGTCAGATTAATGATTCAAAAAAAGGCGGGCACGCCCGCCGCGCTCACTCGCCAATGAACTTGTGAAGCAGGCGAGACAGCTCCGCGAACTCGGCCTTCGTGAAGTTGCGCAGCCGGGCGTTCAACACATGCGGCGCGACTTCCGGAATCCGGGCCGCGACTTCCGCGCCCTTTTCGGTCAACGTGAGATTGACGACGCGGCGGTCGTCCGCGTCGCGTGAACGTTCCAGCAATCCCTTCGCTTCCAGTTTGTCGAGCATGCGCGTCATTAGGCCCGTGTCGATCCCGAGCAGCTTCGACAGCTCGAACGGCGTGGCGGCCATGCCGCTCCGCATCGACAGCAGAATGCCCATTTGCTGGCTGGTGATGTCGAGGTCCTTGAGCGCCGCGTCCATTTCGGCGACGATCAGGTTGCGCGCCTTGCTCAGCATGTAGCCGACACTGTGCGTGAGCGTGAAGCTTTTGATCGTGTAATGGTCCATGGTGCCGTCCTATGCGATTGATGATGACAATAACTGCAATGTCAGAGTTTGTCAAGCGGGAATTCCGGATGCCGCGTACGGTGTA
Source organism: Burkholderia sp. Ac-20345 (assembly GCF_017104825.1). Classification (NCBI taxonomy): domain Bacteria; kingdom Pseudomonadati; phylum Pseudomonadota; class Betaproteobacteria; order Burkholderiales; family Burkholderiaceae; genus Burkholderia; species Burkholderia sp. Ac-20345. The sequence continues at coordinate 24,939 of NZ_JAAGPO010000036.1, forward strand.
TCGTGCTGCCCGGATTCGCGTCGGTCAGTGGCCGCCAGCACCCGCGGCGCCCGCGCCAACGCCCTTGCCTGGCTTGGTCACCCAGATCAGCGGGACGATCACGACAAAGATCACGCCCGATATCCAGAAGATGTCGTTCAGGCCAAGCATGGTGGCTTGCGCGTTGAGCGATGCTTCGAAGAAGGCTGTCGCCTTGGCGGTGCCGGCGCCGAGCACCGTCTGCAGATTGGCGATGCCGGCGACGTAGGTCGGGTTGCCCACGTCCGTTTGCTCGACCAGCCGCGCGTGATGGAGGATCGTCCGGTCGTTCCAGCCGGTGCTCAACAGCGACGTCCCGACCGCGCCGGCGAAAATGCGCGCGAAGTTGGACAGGCCGGCCGCCGCCGGAATCTTCTCGGGCGGAAGCCCCGACAGGATGATGGCCGTGAGCGGCGTGAAGAAGAGCGCGGTGGGAATGCCTTGCAGCAATGTCGGCAGCACCAGCGTCCACGTGTCGACGCCGGTCGTATAGTTCGAGCGCATGAAAAACACGCCCGCGAAGCCAACGAAGGCCAGCGTGGCGAGCACCCGCATGTCGGAGCGCGGCATGATCTTGCCCATCACGGGGGCCAGGATCACCGCGAAGATGCCCAGCGGCGCCGTCACGAGCCCCGCATCCACCGCGCGATAGCCGAGAAAGCCCTGGATCCACTGCGGCAGGATCACCAGGTTCGCGAAGAAGATCGCGTAAGCGACCGATATCGCGACCGTACCGCCGAGAAAGTTACGCCCGGCAAAAAGTCGCAGGTCGACGATCGGTTTTGCCTCCGTGAGCTCCCAGATCAGGAAGAACACGAAGCTGATTGCCGCCATGACGGTCAGCGCCCAGATCACCGGCGAATTGAACCAGTCGAGGTCCTTGCCCTTGTCGAGCATGATCTGCAGCGACGCGACCCATGCGATCAGCGAAATCAGCCCCACCTTGTCGATCGGAAGCTTGCGCGCGGGCGTATCGCGATCCCGGTAGATCGCCCAGACCGCGCCGGCGGCGAAGAGGCCGACCGGCACGTTGATGTAGAAGATCCACGACCAGCTGTAGCTGTCGGTGATCCAGCCGCCCAGCGCCGGCCCGGCGATCGGCCCGACCGTCGCGGTCATTGCCCACAGCGACAGCGCGCTCGAGCTCTTGTCCTTTGGAAAGGACGCCAGCAGCAGCGCCTGCGACAGCGGCACCAGCGGCCCCGCCACCGCGCCTTGCACGACCCGCGCGGCGAGCAGCACGAACAGGTTCGGTGCAAGCCCGCACGCCGCGGACGACAGCACGAACAGCAGAATCGCCCAAACGAACAGCTTCACCTGCCCGACCCGCTGCGTGAGCCACCCGGTCAGCGGAATCGACACCGCATTGGCCGCGGCGAACAGCGTGATGACCCACGTCCCTTCGTCGATCGACACGCCGAGGTTGCCGGAGAGCGTCGGAATCGCGACGTTCGCGATCGACGAATCCAGCACGTTCATGAAGGTGGCGAGCGCCACGGCGAACGTGCCGAGTGCGAACCTGGCGCCGGTCAGCGGCACCGGCACACGAGGTTGGGGCGACGAATTCATGTTGCATCCTTTAGTCTGAAATCGAACTGCCTGTCATGGGGCGGAAACTATCTGATATGTCAGATATTTGGATAAAAAAATTCGCGTCAGCCTTCGAGCAACTTGCGGACGAGCCCGCTTAACGCATCGAAGTCGGATTGCGTAAAGTGCGCGAACCGCCGTCTCCGCATCTCGGGGATGACTTGCGCGCTTCGGGCGATGGTCTCCCACCCTTCCTGCGTCAACGAAACCTCGACCACGCGTCGGTCCTTGTCGCTGCGGGCGCGTTCCACCAGGCCGCGACTCGTCAGCACGTCGAGCAACCGGGTCATGCGGCCGGAATCGACGCCGACCAACTTCGCCAGCGCGGCCGGCGACCGCGCGTTGTCGTAAGCCAGCGTCAGCAGAATGCCCAGTTGCCGCGCATTGATTCCGACTGCCTCGAGCCCCGTGTCCAGTTCCGCAGTCACCCTGTTGCAGGCCTTGCCGAGGGCAATGAGGAAAGGCTGGGTTCGCTCGAATGCTTCGTTGAGCGGGTCGGTCATCGGCCACCTCCATTTTCTGACAGGGAATATATCTGACATTGCAGATACATTCAAGAATTTTTTGAGGGGCGCGAAGCAGTCGCGACGATGCAGCCCCGGAAGCGGCGCTGACGGGATTTCCTATCCGGTTTCGGCCCTTCCGAGAGCCGGGTCACGGCCGCCGGACCCGCACAGCGCCGCCTTGTCGGCTTCCAGCACTTCCGGAACGTATTCCCGGAGGAAATCGACGCACGTCCTGATCTTCGCGTCGAGATATTGGCGCGACGCGTACAACACGTAGGCGGTCAGCGTCTGTAACTGATATTCGGGCAACACGCGCACCAGCGCGCCGCTACGAAGCGCCGGCAAAGCCGTCGACAACGGAAGCGCGCCGATTCCGATGCCATCCCGCAACGCAGCGCCGAGCGCACCCGGCAAGTTGACCTGAAAGTCCGCCGGCGGCAGCTTGAAGGTTTCCCGGCCATCGGGGCCGTCCAGATGCCAGCGATCGCGCGGAAACACGGACGTGACGATCTGCAGGCACGCGTGCCCGTCGAGCTCCGGCACCGTGCGCGGCGTGCCGTGTGCGCTCAGGTAGGCCGGCGCCGCGCACAGCACGCTGTGTACGGTGCCGAGCCGATGCGACACGAGGCCCGAATCGGGCAGATCCGACGAGCTCAATTGAAATGACACGTCGTAACCCTCGTCGAGCAGATCGGGCACATGATGCGACAACGTCAGCTCGACGGATACCGAAGGATTGCGTGCCCGATAGCGCACGACCGCCGGCACGACGTACGCCTGGCCGAAGCCCGTCGTCGCATGCAAGCGCAGCTTGCCGGACGGCCGGGCCTGCGCATCCGCGGCCTCCGCTTCGGCCTCGTCGATATACGCGAGAATCCGCTCGCATCGTTCCAGATATCGCTGCCCCGCCTCGGTCAGCGCAATGCGACGCGTGCTGCGGTTGAGCAGGCGTGTGCGCAGGTGTGTCTCCAACTGCGCGATCGATCTCGATGCATAGGCAGTGGTGATGTCCTGGCGCCGAGCGGCGCCGGTGAAGCTGCCCTCTTCCGCAATGCCGACAAAGATCCGCATCATTTGCAGCGTGTCCATCGACGCTTCCCTCGAATGAAATCGCCCTGCACCCGATTTTATCCGGCCTTCGACAACGACCCGCCGTGGGTATCAGTCGGCGACGCGAACATCGCCTCCGACTCGCCCCGGCCGCGTCCTTACTCGTCGATCGCCGCGTGCAGGAACTTCTCCTGGCGCGCGATGTGCATCGCCTTGTAACCGGGCGCGGTCGATGCCGTTGCCTCGGGTCCGACATAGCGCAGCGTGACAGGCGCCTTCACGATGTCCAGCAGCGGTTCCAGCACATAATTCCACGAACCCTGGTTCTTCGACTCTTCCTGGCACCAGACCACACACTTCAGGTTCGAATAGCGCTTCAGCGCCGAACCGATCTGCGTCGCGGGGAACGGATACAACTGTTCAACGCGGATCAACGCGATATTGTCCTTTTGCGCCTTGCGCCGGCGCTCCAGCAGTTCGTAATAGACCTTGCCCGAACACAGGATGACCCGATCGACCCTGGACGCCGCTTCGGCCGCAGGCGCTTCAGCGAGGATCTCGTTGAATCGGCCGTTGGCGAGATCGTCCAGGCTGCTGACGGCCTCCGGATGGCGCAAAAGCGACTTGGGTGTCATCACGACCAGCGGAACGCGATCGTGCAGCACGGCCTGCATCCGCAGCAGGTGGAAGATCTGGGCCGGCGTCGTGGGCTGAACCACCCGCATGTTGTTCTGCGCACACAGTTGCAAATAGCGCTCGAGGCGCGCGGACGCGTGCTCCGGCCCCTCCCCCTCCTGACCGTGCGGAAGCAGCATCGTCATGCCGCTGTGTTGCCCCCACTTTGCAGCCCCCGCGGACAGGAAGTTGTCGATCACGACTTGCGCGCCGTTCGCGAAGTCGCCGAACTGTGCCTCCCACAATACGAGAGCGTTCTGTCGAACAACCGAGTATCCGTACTCGAAGCCCAATACCGCGGCCTCGGACAGAACCGAGTTCGTGACCGAAAATCGTCCCTGGTCATCCGACACATGATGCAACGGGACGTACGTGCCTTCCGCCCGAATCGACCGCTTCTGATCATGGAGCACCGCGTGACGATGGCTGAACGTGCCACGTTCACTGTCCTGCCCGCTCAGGCGCACGTCGATGCCGGCGGCGAGAAGCGAGGCAAAGGCCAGATGCTCGGCCATCCCCCAATCCAGCGGACGCTTGCCTTCCGCCATCTCGCGGCGCGCGGCCATCACTTTTCCGACCAGCGGATGCAGCGAGACCTGCTCGGGAATGCGCGTGATGTTGCGTGCGAGTCGATCGACGAGGTCCGGCAACGGCGGCGCGTAATAGATGCGGCCGACGTTTCCATCGAGCAGTTGCGGCCAGCTCACTTCTTCGTTATCCCGATCGACCGGCTTCCTCGCTTCGGCAGCTTGCGCAGCGTCAAGACGCTCACGGTAGTCATGGACGTACTTCTCCACGTCTTGCGCCGTCAGCATCCGCTCGTCCACCAGTTTCCTTGCATAGAGGGCGCGGACGCCAGGGTGGCCCGCGATGGAGCGATACATCAGCGGTTGCGTGATGTTCGGCGTGTCCTGTTCCTGGTGGCCATGGCGGCGGAAGCAGACCAGCTCGATCACGACGCTCTTGCCGAACGTCGCACGAAAATCGATTGCCAGGCGTGTTGCGGCAACGACCGCCTCGGGGTCGTCGCCGTTGACGTGCAGGATCGGCGCCTCGATCATCTTGGCAATGTCGGTGCAATAGAACGACGACCGGACATCCCGCGGGTCCGACGTGGTGAAGCCAACCTGGTTGTTCACCACCACATGGATCGTGCCGCCCGTACCGTAGCCGCGGGTATTCGACAGGTTCATCGTCTCCATGACGATGCCCTGCCCCGAAATCGCGGCGTCGCCGTGAATCTCCACCGGCAGGACCGCACCCGCACCCTGCCCCAATACTTCGGCGCGCGCACGCGCGATACCCTGCACAACCGGGTTCACGATTTCAAGGTGCGACGGATTGAACGCAAGCGTGACTTCCGCCGGCCCGGTTGCCGTCGGGAGCAGGCCGGTAAAGCCCTTGTGATACTTGACGTCGCCCGCCGGAAGAAGATTCGCGGTTTTGCCCTCGAACTCGTCGAACAGCGCAGCCGGCGGCTTCCCGACGATATTGACGAGAACGTTCAGGCGCCCACGGTGCGCCATGCCGAGAATCGAACTCTTGACACCTCTCGTGGCGCCATACGCAACCAGTTCATCCAGCAGGACGATGAGCGACTCGCCCCCCTCGAGCGAAAAGCGCTTCTGGCCGACATAGCGCGCATGCAGGTATTTCTCGAGACCTTCCGCGGCCGTCAGCCGCTCGAGGATATGCAGCTTGTCACCGTTATCCAGGCTCGCTCTCGACCGCGACGACTCGAGACGCATCGGCCACCAGTTGCGCTGCTCCGGATCGGCCAGATGCATGAACTCGGCGCCCAGCGTGCCGCAATATGTCTCCGTCAGCGCCTGCACCAGATCGCCGAGCGTCGCGTCGTCGTCCGGGAAATGCGTGCCCGACATGCTGAACTTCGTGCTCAAGTCCGCCTGGGACAGATCGTAGTAAGTCGGGTTCAATTCGGGCACGGGCACCGGCGCCGTCCAGCGCAGCGGGTCCAGATGCGCATTGCGGGTGCCGACCATGCGATAGGCCGAAATCAAGGCCTGCACGGCGACCTGCTTGCGGGCGAAGGCAAGTACCTCGCGCTCCGAACGTCCTCCGGTGCGCGCCTTCTTGGCCAACTCGACGAAACGAGACACGACGGGTGCGTGCGCAACGTCGCCGGCCCCCGATCCATCAGCCGCCGGGACGCCCTGCAACGCGTCGAAATAATCGCGCCACTCGGCCGACACCGTGCTTGGGTCTGCGAGGTACGCCTCGTATTGCTCCTCGACATAAGAAGCATTGCCTCCGAACAGGAAGGAGGTACTCCGGTTCCGCATCATCATGATGACTTTGTCCTCTGTCGGGCTCACGCCCGATCGCTGCCAAGAATTTACCCAAGGCGGCACCTGCTCCCGCCTTGGCCAAGCCAATGCATTCACAGGTACACGAAGACAAAGATCCTCAAGCGAAAAGCGGCAAGGCTGGATGCCATCCCGTTCGCGTCGACTTGTGCAAGACCTCGTGGCTCATGCCACCCGGCCCCTGTGCCCGCCAGGACCAGCCGTCTCCTGACTGCTGGTAACCACAGTTTAGGTTTTGCCGGTTCTCACGGACGCCCCGGCTACGACGGTTTGGGGACATTCACCGCTCATTTCGTGCCACCATGTGCATCAGGCGTCCTGTCGACGAATGCGCGCAGGTGCAACCGATTCGCGGCGGACGCCCGTCACAGGTGCAAATAGACCTGCTTGCCGAACGCACGTATCACGTCTTCATTCCGGGACAGGAATATCCACTGGCCCACTCGGGTCGAAACGAGAAGGCCCGCGTCGATCAACATCGCGATATGTGCCGATACGGTCGACTGCGACAGGCCGCTGCGCGCATGGATCGCATTCGATGGAACGCCATGACCAAAGTCGATGGCCCCCCGCGCGAACACCTCGTTCGGCGTCTTCAGCCACGCGAGGATTTCACGCCGGAAGGGGTTCGCGAGGGCCTTGTGAATCAGATTCGTGTCAATCATGATGGTCGACCAGGATCGGGAGGGAGGTTGACGAAACGGCACCACGCGAGCGCAGGCCACGACATGCATCACGCCGATGCCCGCATCAAGCGCTCGCCTCATCACGACGCCATATCGTCAGAACATATCTGTGCCGGGCAGCTGCCCCGAGGCCTGAACACCTTCGCCCTGATCGGGTCGAGCCCGGATGAAGGGCCCCGTGACCATCGTCGAGTAGCTTTGACCCGGCCCCACCATCGGGAACACGTCGGCGTTCGGGTCGATCATCACTTCGAGAAAGGCAGGTCCATCAAACTCGATGAATGCCCGGAGCGTGTCCTCGAGTTCGTCTGGCGCTTCGACGCGGCGGGCAAATTCAAACCCGTCGGCCTGTGCCGTCATCACGAAATCCTTGCGATGAAGCGACTTGTCGCTCACGAACATCCGTCCGTCGAAAAACAGACGCTGCCACTGCCGGATCATCCCGTCACCGCGATTGTTCAGGACCAGCACCTTCACGGGAACGCGATACGTGCTCGCCGTTTCCAGCTCGCCGATATTCATCCGGATGCTGCCGTCACCGTCGATGTCGATCACAAGGGCATCCGGCCGCGCCAGCTGCGCGCCGATCGCCGCGGGCAGCCCAAAACCCATCGTTCCCATGCTGCCGGACGTCAGAAAGCTGCGAGGCTCGACGAAATCGAAAAACTGCGCAGCCCACATCTGATGCTGGCCAACGCCCGTCGTGACGATGGCCCGCCCGCCGGTCATCTCGCCGAGCTTCTCGATCACGAGCTGCGGCTGAATCGCCGCGTTGTTCCGGTCGTAGTTCATCCCGTGGCCACGCTTGAGTTCCGCCACGCGGTCGAGCCAGTCCGACGGGGGTGTCACGACCCGGTCATCCCGCATCAATGACAGCAACGCGTCCTTCGCATGGCCCACGTGACTCCACTGTGCTCGCTTGACCTTGTTGATCTCCGCCTCGTCGATGTCGATGTGGGCAACATGCCGTGCGCCCGGCGCGAACCGCTCGGGACGGCCGCCGACCACCCGATCGTCGAATCGGGCACCCACCGCAATCAGGAAGTCGCAGTCTTCCACCGCGTAGTTCGCGCAGGCGGCACCATGCATGCCCAGCATGCCCAGCAACAGTTCGTGTCTCGCCGGCATCGCGCCGAGGCCCATGAGCGTGGTCACGACCGGAATCCTGTAGCGCTCCGCAAACTGCCTCAGTTCCGCCGTTGCGTCGGCCGCGGCAATGCCGCCGCCCACGTACAGCAGCGGTCGCCTGCTCTGCGCCAGCAGATCGAAGAATTCGGTGCGCTTGTCCGCATCGAGACGCGCGCCTTTTGCCACCATGCGAAGACGATCGGAGTACCCGCGAAACTGCAAGGTACCGTGTCCGAGAAAGGGCCCCGTCCAGTTCTGGATGTCCTTGGGCACGTCCACGACAACCGGCCCCGGACGGCCGGTGCGTGCGATTTCGAATGCGCTTCGCAATGTCTGTTCCAGTTTCGCTGGATCGGTCACCAGGAATACCTGCTTGGCACACGCCGACATGATGTTGAAGACGGGCGCCTCCTGGAACGCATCGGTGCCGATCATGGCACGAGGCACCTGTCCGCATATCAGCACGACGGGAACCGAATCACCGTTGCAGTCGGCGATCGGCGTCACCGCGTTCGTCGCGCCCGGGCCGGACGTCACCATGAACACGCCGACCTTGCCGCTGGCACGTGCGTAACCTGCGGCCATGAAGCCCGCGGCCTGTTCATTCGCAGGCACGACGAACCGGATCTGGCGCTCGGGGTGCGCCTTGTTCAGTTCGTTGTAACGAAACACGGCGTCGTAGGTAGGCAGGATTGCGCCGCCACTGTATCCAAACAGCGTATCGACGCCCTGCTCCGCGAGTACTCGCAGAATGATGTCGGCACCCGACATCGATTCGCCGGCGTGAGGCGGCTGAGGAAGAACTTGCGAAGTAACGCTCGGGTTTCGGGTCATGGCTGGCTCGCATGGAAACCGGCGCTGACGGCGTCAGCAACCTGGATCAAAGAAGGATGTCCCTTCCAACTCGAGAACAGCGTATGTTCGACACCAGTGTGTGGACGATTGCGCCGACGGGTTTTCCGTATCCGGCCCGGTCCATCCAGCACTTTCTTGAGCGCGCGACTGGAAGAATTGCGAAGGTGGGTGAAGCGCATTTTGCCGACGATTGCACTTGTCTGCCTGTCCATGAAGCGCGTTTGAAGGCCAAAATGGGCCACATCCGGGCCACGACGAATCGTGACGGTGCGCATCGCGCCGATGCATGGTCGGCCAGCGATGATCGACAAAAATGCAGACCGTGCTTGCGGTCAGCTTTCTTCCAACGCGGCAAAAGTCAATGGCCGGACTGCGCGCCCCTGCCATCCGGCCATTGCGGTAAGCTGCCGCAACGCACGTCATTGCGGCCCGGCGTGCCGGTTTGACGCCGTTCGCAACGGCACCTTCCTGCTCGGACACGCAGATCAGTCACCAAGAACCCTCGCATCCGTGATGCGCGTTGATACGCGTCAACCTCTACCGGATATTCTCAAGCCGGGTTTGTCGGTCATATTCTGCGGCATCAATCCAGGACTTCGTTCGGCATCGAGCGGCCACCACTTCGCGAACGGTAGCAATCGGTTCTGGCGTGTCGTTCACCTGGCGGGGTTTTCTCCGGAACAGATTCATCCCGAACAGGATCGCACGCTCCTTCGATATGGTTGCGGCCTCACCACGGCGGTTTCGCGTCCGACGGCGCGGGCCGACGAGTTGTCGCGCTCGGAGTTCGCAACGGCCGCGTCCGGCTTCGAGCGAAAGATCGAACACTATGCACCCCGATACATCGCCTTTCTTGGCAAGATCGTGCTGGCTGGCATGTCAGGCCGGCGCGAGATTCAGTGGGGGCCGCAACCCGATGCGTTCGGCGGTGCGCGCGCGTGGGTCCTGCCGAATCCAAGTGGCCTGAACAGGGCGTTCGACCTCGATGCGCTGGTGGCTGCCTACCGGGCATTTCGCGTTGCCGTTGCGTCCACGCCTTGAAGTTGCGCGCTGCTGCGCTGTGTCTCCGTCACGAAATCCACGAAGGCCTATACCTCGCCGCTCGACATGAAGCAGGTTCACCGGAATCGGCTCGGGCTCGAAATCCGTCACGACATGTCGAGTCGGCATGAAGCGGCCATGCGTGATCCGCATCGTCGGCGAGGCTCGTCATACCGGCCGGACAGATACAGACTCGTTCGGATTACGACGGTTGTGACGGCATCTGTCGTCGCCGTGGCAAATTTTTCTCACTCATTGGCCCAAAACCTGACTCGTTCACGCTTTGGGAAAGTCGGCCCATCTCCGACAATGAACGCTCGCATCACGTGGTCGCAACACGCCGGAAACTGGCCTGCATCGCCGACCTCGCGGATCTTCCACATCACGTCGCACCGTATCCGAACGAGCATACCCCCCCATGTTTTCCGCAATGCTTGAAGTGGCGCCCCTACCTGAACATGACGCACGCCGCATCCCGATGCCGATTCGATCTGCCGTTGGCCCATCCCCCTTATGAGTACCGCCGATCCTTTCACGACTGGAACAGGCGAATCGACCCTCGCACGACCACCGGCGCGCGTTCCCTTACAAGAGCCGGAGGTACGGGGACAACCGGCCTCCAGGCAGGCCGCCCTGTCGCCGCGTGTTGCTGTCGGCCTGATCGGGATGCTGTTTGCCTCCCTGCTGGCGATACTCAACGAACAGGTCACTGCGTCGGCGATGGCCGATATTCAAGGCGCACTGTCGATCGGGCATGACGACGGGACGTGGCTGACCGCACTGTTCGAAGCCACCAATGTCGCGACGATGGTGTTTGCTCCATGGTTCGGGATCACCTTCACGCTGAAGCGGTTCACGATCGGCGCCGCGCTCGCCACGCTGCTCCTCGGGGTACTCTGCCCGTTCGCGCCGAACCTGCTTGCGCTCTATGTGCTGCGTGTGCTGCAGGGGATCGCCGGCGGCTGCCTGCCGCCGATGCTGATCATCGTGGCGCTGCGCTATCTGCCGCCGAAGGTCAAGCTGTACGGGCTTGCCGGCTATGCGCTCACTGCCACGGTCGGGCCGGCGCTCGGCACGCCGCTCGCGGCGTTGTGGACGGAGTATGTCAGCTGGCGCATGGCTTTTCTTCAGGTCGTGCCGCTTGGCGTCGCGAGCTGTGTCGCGATCCAGTTCGGGCTTCCAGCGGATCCGCTCAAGCTCGAACGACTGGGTTCATTCAACTGGATCGGATTCCTCACGGGATATCCGGCCGTCGCCATGCTCGTGATCGGGCTGCTGCAAGGCGATCGCCTGGACTGGCTCGATTCCGGATTCATCTGCGCGATGTTTGCCGGGGGCGCGCTGTTGTTGGCGGCGTTCTTCGTCAACGAATGGTTTCACCCGCTGCCATTTTTCAAGTTGCAGATGCTGGGCCGCCGCAACTTTGCGCACGGCCTCCTGACGCTCGCGGGCGCCGTGGTGCTGCTCGTCGGCGTCGCCGCGATACCGGGCCAGTATCTCGCCAGGGTTCACGCCTACCGGCCCCTGCAGACGGCCCCCCTGTCGTTGCTGGTTGCGGTGCCGCTGTTGATTGCGCTCCCGTTGACGGCGGCCGTGCTGAACCTTCGTCAGGTTGACCGCCGATGGGTCCTGGGTCTCGGGCTGTGCCTCATGGTCGCGACATGCCTGATGGGAAGCGTCATGACCTCCGAGTGGATTCGCGACAACTTCTACTTGCTTCAATCATTGCAGATCGTGGCCCAGCCGATGGTGATCCTGTCGATCCTGATGGGCGTCACGACCGGCTTGCCGCCAGTGGAGGGCCCGTTCGCGTCGGCGATGTTCAACTCGCTAAAGACGTTCTCCGCGGCTGCGGCAACGGCCCTGATCGAAGGGCTGGGCACCGATCGTGAACGCTTTCATTCGAACGTGCTGGTGGACCATCTGGGCAACAACGCGCTGGTGACGAGCCAGGGTATCGACGCCGCGCATGGCCTGGGCGAACTCGCACACCGCGTCCACGAGCAGGCCTTGGTCCTGACTTCAGCGGATCTTTATCGCGTCATGGCGAGCGTCGCCGTTGCCCTCCTTCTTCTTGTTCCGGTATTGCCCGTGCGGATCTATCCGCCGTGGAGCACTACGCCACCCACGCCCCATTAAGGGACGAAATCATGTCGACTCTCACCCGTTCTCCTCTCAAGATTGCTTGCATTGCCGCTGCGGCCGTTGTGGCCGGCATTGCCGTATGGGCCTGTGCAAGGCCGTTCTTCGCGCCGGGCGCCGAATCCACGAACGATGCTTATGTGCAGGCGGATTTCACGCTCGTGGCACCACGCATCGCCGGTCAGATTTCCGACGTGCTGGTTGGCGACAACCAGTCGGTGAAGGCTGGCCAATTACTGGTGCGCATCGATGATCGCGACTTCCGGGCAGCCTTGGCGAGCGCGCAGGCGGACGTGGCGGCGGCCAGGGCGGCCGTCGCAAACTATGATGCCGAGATCGTGCGGCAGCCTTCGCTCGTCGAGCAGGCTCGCGCGACGCTGCGAGCCGACCAGGCGGGTATCGCGTTTGCGCGAGCAAACGCGTCGCGCTACCAGAGCCTTTCGGACGCCGGCGCGGGAACGGCGCAAGAGCAACAGCGCGCGTCGAGCGCCCTCGACGCGCAGCTTGCGCAGCAGGCCCACGATCAGGCCGCGCTGACAGCGACCGGGCAGAACCTCGACGTGCTGCGCAGCCAGCGTGACAAGGCGGCCGGCGCGCTCGCGCGGGCCGAGGCAGCGCTCGAGCAAGCCACGCTCAACCTGTCCTATACCGAGATTCGCGCGCCGGTCGACGGCAAGGTCGGGCGGCGTTCGGCGCGGGTCGGCGCATTCGTGACACCTGGCGCAGCGATTCTCGCGATCGTCCCGCTCTCGGACGCCTATGTCGTTGCCAACTTCCAGGAAAACCAGATCACCAACATGCGGCGAGGCGCAGGGGTTCGCATCAAGGTCGACAGCTTTCCGGGCGTCGTGATCCGAGGCCATGTCGACGGTCTTGCGCCCGCTACCGGCGTGAGCTTCGCGCCGATCGCGCCCGACAATGCAACGGGCAATTTCACGAAAATCGTGCAGCGCGTGCCCGTCAAGATCACGATAGACCGCGGGCAGCAGGCAGCATCCGCATTGAGCGTGGGCCTTTCAGTCGAAGCGGAAGTGGCCGTCGGCGACCATGTCGATGCACGGGCAGACGGAGGGAACGCGAAGTGAGCACGAGCGAAATCTTCGCCCGCGAGGCGGTAGTGACGATACTCGCCTGTCTGGTGATGGCCGGTTGCACCCTGGGCCCGGACTTCGAACGTCCGCAGACATCGACACCCGACGTCTTCAAGCGAACGGAAACCGCGCAAGCATCGAGCAAGCCTGTCGAATCGCCATTCAGCCCGGATTGGTGGACGCTGTTCGACGATCCGATGTTGAACGCGCTGGAAAATCAGCTGCCCAGCGCGAACCTCGACGTCGCCGCGGCGTCGTCGCGTTTACGACAAAGCCGGGCTGAACAGCGTGTTGCGGGTGCAGCGGAATATCCGACGCTCGATGGCGCCGCGTCGTACAACCGCGAGCGTGGAAGCGAGAACGGCATCTTGTCGCTGCTTGGAGTCACGCCGACGCAGACTCAGCCGCAATCGGCCGGGGGCAGCACGCCGCTCGGCGTGGCGCCGTTGCCGGGGTCCAAGGGTTCGCCGGCTTACAACCTGTACCAGGTCGGCCTGGATGCTTCGTGGGAGATCGACATCTGGGGCCGGGTTCGACGCGGTGTCGAAGCGGCAACCGCGTTGACGGATGCGTCATACGAGGATCGCAATGCGGTCTTGCTGTCTTCTCGTGCCGAGCTCGCGCGTGACTATATCGAGTTGCGCGACACGCAATCGCAGCTCCAGATCGCGAGACAGAACCTCGGGATTGCTCGCGACGCGGTGAAGCTGACGCAAGTCCGCGTGCGCGAAGGCGTGACGACGGACCTGGATGTCGCCAATGCTTCCGCACAGGTCGAGTCGATCGAAAGTCTGATTCCGACGCTCGAATCGAAGGGCGAGATCACGATCAACGCGATGGGGGTATTGCTCGCGAAGGAGCCGGGTGCGCTGCGGCAGACGCTCGGCGAGCCGCGAGCCGTCCCGCCGCTTCCTGAAAAGGTGCCGATCGGCTTTCCGTCCGAACTCGTGCAGCGCAGGCCGGACATCAGACGAGCGGAGGCGCGGTTGCATGCCGCCACGGCGTCGATCGGAATGGCGAAAGCCGACTTTTATCCGCGCATTGCGTTGAACGGCAGCGCGGGGTTCCAGAGCCTGCAGCTCTCGAGCCTCGCCAACTGGGCATCCGGCCAGTTCGTCGTGGGACCGTCGATTACGCTTCCGATCTTCGAGGGCGGGCGTCTGAAGGGCACGCTCCATTTGCGCGAGGCACAACAGCAGGAAGCCGCGATCAACTACCAGCACACCGTGCTCGTTGCGTGGCGGGAGGTTGACGATGCGCTGGTCGTCTACGACGCCGAACAACGCCGGCGCGATCGCCTCGTCACGGTGGTGTCCCTGAACCGGCGCGCGCTCGCGATCGCTCGGCAACGGTACAAGGCAGGCGCCGCCGACTATCTCGACGTGCTGAATGTGCAGAAGCAACTACTCGAGGCGCAAAGCAATCTCGAGCGCAGCAAGGCGACCGCCGATACGAATCTCGTCACGCTTTGCAAGGCACTCGGCGGTGGGTGGGAATCGGCGTATCCGAGCTGAGACGTTTCTTGCAGCCATCCGGCCATTAGGTTCCCTTTTATCCTGGAGACAAGGAGAACTCGATAAGGAGGCGATTTGCCGACGAGCGGATGCCAATCATCGATGGCCTGAATGATTTCAGTCGGAAAAATTCGATTCTTCGCAGGAAACCGCGGCGCCTTGGAGCGTGATTGCGTAACCTGACGCCTGATTTGTCTCGAGTGGCGGAAGGCAGGTGTATTGCATCTCCGAGTTGGCGACGAAGGCAGGCTTGCGCCGCTCGACGCCGCTCCATGACAAAAGCCAGGTGATAAGCTCGATGCCGACACACCGTCGCGCATCGACGCGCCCCGAACCCTGACCCTACGACCGCAACGAGCCTCCCATGCCCCTCGCCCCTTCCGTCCTCTCCGCGTTCACGCCGACCGGCAAGCTTCGCGCGTCGATCAATCTCGGCAACCCGATCCTTGCGAACCGCGACCCGGCGACGGGCGAGCCGTTCGGCGTGTCGATCGACCTCGCACGCGCGTTCGCCGAATGCCTGTCGGCCGAGCTGGAGCTCGTGGTGTTCGACGCCGCCGGCAAATCGGTGCAGGCATTGACCGACGAGCGTGCCGATTTCGGCTTCTTCGCGGTCGATCCGCTGCGCGGCGAAACGGTCGCGTTCACGGCGCCGTACGTGCTGATCGAGGGGTTCTACCTTGTGCGCGACGCGTCGCCGATCCGCACGAACGCGGACGTCGACCAGCCCGACAACCGCGTGACCGTCGGCAAGGGCAGCGCGTACGACCTGTTCCTCACCCGCGAACTGAAAGCCGCGCAGATCGTGCGTGCGCCGACGTCGCAAGCCGTCGTGCAGACCTTCATCGAACAGCAACTGGAAGTGGCGGCGGGCGTGAAGCAGCAGCTCGAGGCTGACGCTGCGAAAACGCCCGGCCTGCGCCTGCTCGACGAGCGGTTCATGGTGATCCGGCAGGCCATGGGCGTGCCGAAGAGCCGCGGCGAAGCGGCCGCAGCGGCGCTGAATGCGTTCGTCGAGGAAATGAAGGCGTCGGGCTTCGTCGCGGATTCGCTGCGGCGGCATGGGATCACCGGCGCATCCGTCGCGCCGCAAGCGTGATTGCATGGGGCGTGACGCAGCGATCCAGGACTGCGATCGCCCCGCTTACCGGCCGCCCGGCTTCACACAGCCGCCCCGGGTGCGGGAAGCCACGATCGCTTCCCGCTTTTCCACCAGAAAATCGATCAGCGCCCTGATCTTCATCGGCATTTGCGCACGAGTCGGCGCGTACACGTAGAAGCCGGCGAAGGGCCTGCACCACGGTTGCAACACCCGCACCAGCGCGCCGGAATCCAGATGCGGCTGCACGGCGATGTCGATGTGCTGGATCAGCCCGACGCCCTGCAATGCCGCGCGGATCATCCCGTCGTCGTCATTGGTGGTGATGCTGCCCAGCGGCTCGACCGTGAAGCCGTGCCCCGACGCGTCCGGCGACGCAAACTCCCACGGATGGATGGCCCCGCTGACCTGCCGGAATCGCAGGCAATTGTGCCGGGTCAGATCGGCCGGCGTCTCCGGCTCGCCGTAACGCTTGAAGTAGGCCGGCGTGCCGACGACCGCCATTTCCAGCGACGGCGTAATCGGCACGGCCACCATGTGCGGCGCGAGGCTCTCGCCGATCCGGATGCCGACATCGCACCCGTCGGCCACGATGTTGGCCAGGCCGTCGTCCATCACCAGTTCCAGGCCGAGCCCCGGAAAGCGGGTGCTGAACTCCTCCAGGTGCGGCTCGATCAGCGTCTTGGCGGCGACACGCGACGTGTTCATGCGAATCAGCCCGGTCGGCTCGTCGCGCGCCTCGTGCAACGCGTCGACGGTCCGTTCGACGGCAACCAGCGCCGGATACCACACGTCGTAGAGCCGCTGCCCTTCCTCGGTCAGCGACATGTCGCGGGTCGTCCGGTACAGCAGCTTGACGTTCAGCCGGCGCTCGAGCGCTTTTACGTTCTGGGAAAGATTCGCACGGGAAACGCCCATCTCGGCGGCCGCCTTCGTGAAGCTCCGGTGATGAGCGACGTGGGCAAACCATGCGAGCGACGGAAGCAATGAAGGGTCCATGCCGATGCCATTGTCAATTTCAAAATACCACTGTAGTCCGGATTGCGATCTTTCGTAAATCCAATCGGCTCTCTATATTCGAGTTGTTGCCCCGGTTGCCAAAGCGTCACCCGGCCCGGCGAACCTCGAATCGCCCCCTGATAGGAGCTGTCATGAAAAGTGTGAAGATCAAGAATCTGTACTGGGACATTGCCGCCAACGTCTACTTCCCGCCGAATTTCGATGAGGGCAAGCAGTACCCCGCCATCATCAGCGCGCATCCGATCGGCAGCTGCAAGGAGCAAACGTCGGGGAACGTATACGGCGAGGCGCTGGCGAAGGAAGGCTTCGTGGTCGTTGCATTCGATGCCAGCTTCCAGGGCGACAGCGGCGGCGAGCCGCGCTATATCGAAGATCCGACGGTGCGGGTCGAGGATTTCCGCGTCGTCTGCGACTACCTCGTGACGCTGCCGTATGTCGACGAAGCGCGCATCGGCGTGCTGGGCATCTGCGGCGGCGGCGGCTACTCGATCAATGCGGCGATGACCGAGCGTCGCATCAAGGCGGTGGCCACCGTGACGGGCGCCAACTACGGCCGCCTGATGCGCGAAGGGTTCAGCAACTACAACCCCATTGCCGCGCTCGAGGCAATGGCGAAGCAACGGACCGCGGAAGCGCGCGGCGCGGCGCTGCGCGTGGACGACCTGCTGCCGCCGTCGCCCGAGGCGGCCTGGGAAGCCGGCATCACGGAAGTCGACGTGTACGGCGCGACCGAATACTACCGCTCGGATCGCGGCCGCACGCCGAACGGCGTCAACCGCTCGCTGTTCTCGCACCAGGCTGTTGCCGTGGGCTGGGACGCGTTCCATCTGTGTGAAACGCTGCTCACCCAGCCACTGATGGTGGTGGTGGGTGACCAGGTCGGTGCATTCGGCGCTTATCGCGACGGTTGCGAAATCATCGGCCGCGCGGCATCGAAGCAGAAGGAACTGGTGGTCATCGAAGGCTGGTCGCACTACGACCTGTATGACAAGCCGGAGCCGGTCGGCAAGGCGCTCGCCAAGCTGATCCCCTTCTACAAGGAAAACCTGTAACCCCGTTGCGGGGACCACACCGGCCATCTCTTGCGCCAAGGAGCCCGTCCCGGGTTCCTCATTTTTTCGGAATCCGGAACAAATATCATGACCAACGTATTGATCCTCGGCGCCAGCGGGCAGATTGCCCGCTGGGCAGTGCAGATGCTGGGCGAGCACCAGGACGTCAGGCAAACCCTGCTCGTGCGCAATCCTGCGAAGCTGGCCGGCAACGAACCCGCCAACGCGAGCGTGGTGATCGGCGACGTCCTGGACAAGAAACTCCTGCCCCGGATCATGGACGGGCAGGACATCGTCTATGCCAACCTGGCCGGTGACGTCGACGTGCAGACCGAACATGTGCTTGCCGCGATGAAGGCCGCGAACGTCAAGCGGTTGATCTTCGTCAATTCCCTCGGCATCTACGACGAGGTGCCCGGCAAGTTCGGCGACTGGAACCGCCGGGAAATCGGCCAGTACCTGCCGCCGTATCGCCGGTCCGCCGACCTGATCGAGGCATCCGATGCCGACTACACCATCCTCCGCGCCGCGTGGCTCCAGGACAAGGACGAGGTCAGCTACGAGATCACCGGTCGCGACGAGCCGTTCAAGGGCACCGAGGTTTCGCGCAAAAGCGTCGCCGCGCTGGTCACCGAGCTGGTCGCGCATCCGGACAGGCTGGTGCGTGCCAACGTCGGCGTCAACAAGCCGGGGACCGACGGCGATCGACCGGCTTTCGTCTGACGTTCCCGGGCGGCCATGCCGGGCGTCGGCAGGCCTGCCGCCCGATTCACCCGTCAGTCGCGCGGCCGGTCGAGCAGTTGCTTGACCAGCGCGCGCACGATCGGATTCTGTTCGCGACCGCGCGCCGTCGCGATATGAATGCGTCGCACCGCCCACGGTTCGGCCAGCTCCACCACGGCCACCCGGCTGAACAGCTCATGACTGACCAGGCATTCCGGCTGAATCGTCACACCCAGCCCGGCCTCGACGAGACTGACCGCGACGCCCGCACTCCGGACGCCGTAGCGTGGCTTGAATTCCTCCCCCAGACGCCGCGCGGCCGCACGTATCACGCCGACCATCGCCGTGACGGCAATGACGTTCTCCGGTAGAAGATCCTTGAAAGTCACGCTCGCACGTCCGCTCAGGTGATGCTCTTTCGGGACGACTGCGATCAGCCGGTCCTCGCGGTACGGCGTGATGTCGACGCCACCCAGGTCGATCTCGTGGGCGGCGGCAAATACACCCACATCGGCTTCGCCGCGGGTCACCGCGTGCACGATCTCCGCGTTCTCCAACTCCTGGACCACGAGTTCCACCCGCGGATACTCGCGGCTGAACTCGCCGACTTCACGCGCGATAAACGGCACGATGATCGACCGTGCCGACGCGACGGTCAGCTCGCCCTGCATGCCCTCGGTAAAGGAGGCAATCTCGGAGCGCATGTCGTCCAGGTCGTCGAACATCTTGCGGATATAGCGCAACAGGACTTCACCCGCCGGGCTCGGCGACACGCCTTTCGGGCCGCGTTCGAGCAGCTTGACGCCGGCGATGTCCTCGAGATCCTGGATACGCTTGGTCGCCGTTGACGCAGCGATATTCTCGCGGATCGCGGCCAGGCCGATCTGCTGCTCTTCAACCGCAGACACGAACAGTTTCAGCGTGAACAGATCGACCTGCCGAATCAGGTGCAATCGGTTGAATGTACTCATGTCTCCTCGCATGCACTTGTTCATGACGTTGTCGGGCGTCATGCCGCACGGCGCGCGGGTTCGTGCCCGCTCATCCCGCCATGGCAACGCGTCGAGCCAGTCCGTGCCTGCTGCGGCAGCGATGCCGTGTTTCAACGGCGTGCGATGCCGCCCTCAGCGATCGTACACCTGTGCCCTGCCGCATGTTGTGCGAACGCACGATCTCGCCGACGGTACGTCACGCCTTCGCATACGACGCGTCGATGCGTGCTGCTTTAGGAATCTGCGTCACCACGATCGCGGCAATGACGGACGGTATCGCGAACACGTAGAAATTCCATTGATGCCCGAGGTTCGACCCGACGACCCATCCGCCGATCATCGGCCCCAGCACCGAGCCGATTCGCCCCAGACCCTGCGCCGTCCCGATGGCCGAGCCGCGACACGACGCCGGGAAATACGCGGCGATAAAGCCGTACCCGAGCGTCGTCGATCCGATCGAACCGAGGCCCGCGCCGAACACCGCCACCATCAGCCACGCGTAGCCGGGCTTCTGGCTCATGACCAGCAGCGAAAGCGCGCACACGAGAAAAAGTGAAATGAGGATTTTCCGGGCGCCCACGCGATCGGCGAGCCACGCCCCGATCAGGTTGCCGGCGACGGCACCGAACTGCATGACCAGCAGGAAGTGCAGCGACGATCCCACCGGATAGCCGGCCTTGCGCATCAGCGTGGGCAGCCACACGTTCATTCCGTAGACGACGATCTGCCCGCAAAAGAACAGAACCGCAAACAGCAGCACCTTCGATCGCCAGTCGGCCGACATCGCGAGCCTGAAACCGCGCGCATGGTTCGCTGCCGCATGAAGCTGCCGCTGGTGCGCGTGATCGGCCAGCACGCGATCGAGATCGATCGAATAGCGGACTGCCAGTTCGCGCGCCTCGTCCATCCTGTTGCGTTCGACGAGAAAACTGACCGACTCCGGCAGGAAGAAAACCATGACGGGCAGGATGAATACGTACAGCGCACCGGCGCCGTAGAGCACTCGCCAGCCATGGCTCTGCAGCAATGCGATGGCCAGCAGCGCACAGACCACGCCGCCCACCGCATAGCCCGTGAGGGCAAGTGCGTTGTAGAGCTGCCGGCGATTTCTCGGCGCGTATTCGATCGTCAGCGCCACGGACGACGGCACTACGCTTCCCAGTCCGATCCCGGTGAGAAAACGGGCGATACCCAGTTGCGTCGGCGAATGGGCCAACGCGCAGAGCAGCGAGCCGACGGAGAACCACAGCACGCCGGCCATGATGAGGTTGCGCCGGCCGATCCGGTCGGATAGCGATCCGGCACCGAACAAACCCAGCATCAGACCGGCCAGTGTCCAGCTTCCGATCATGCCGGCACCGCTTGCACTCAAGCCCCATCCGGGTTCTGCGAATAGCGCCGATACCGTGGCACCGTAGACGATGAGGTCATAACCGTCGACGGCAATCGTCATGAAACACAGCAGAACCACGAACAGGCTGCTGCGAGAGCGAATGGATGAATCGTTCACGTTGTCTCCTTTTTTACTCGTGATTGCCCGTTGTCGACCGGGCTTTTTGTATGTTCTCGCCCACTATAGGGAAGCGATATTTTTCGACCAAGTGACGGATTTCGAAACAGCGCTTGATCAAATTCGAATCGCGTTCCGCGAGATCGGAACCCCGACTTCGCGAAGGAAGGAATGCGTTCGATGCACGTCGCCAAATATGCATTCGTACGTCGTTCGGGCTGCCGCAGCGTGATTCTTCGTACGGGAAGTCGTGGCGACACTGTCTCGACGAGACGGTCGTATCGAGGGTAAGCGCCGCTATCGGCGAAGTGATGGAAATGGCGAATCGAAGCGACGTGACGTCACGTCGCACATGACCGACGCAGTCGGTCGCCCGGAGCGAATGCCGGAGCCAAGGTGTTGCTGAAGGCGTTGCTGAAGGTGTCGCTAGTGGTCGGTCAACTGCGCGACAAACGCCCTCGTTGCCGCGGTCAACGCGTCGCCGCGCCGCGTACCGACGCACAGCCGGCGCAATGCCCACGGTTCGTCGAGCGACACCAGCGTTACCTTGTTGACGTCCTCGACCGGCAGCATGCTTTCGGGGTGGATCATCACACCCAGGCCGGCCTTGACCAGGCTGCGCGCCGCCTCGATCGAGCTGACCCGGTACTTGACACGCAGCTCGCGCCCGAGGGCGGATGCCGCATCGTGCAATTGCGTCATCAGCAAGGTCGTCGGCGCGAGGCCGATGATGTTCTCGTCGACGAGATCCTGAGTCGTGACGCTCGTGCGCGCGCCGAGGCGGTGCCCGTGCGGCAAGACCGCAACCAGGCGGTCGGTCCGGAACTCGATGATGTCGAGCGTGTCGCGGTCGACATCGGCGGTGGCATAGAACATCGCGACGTCGGCCTTGCCGGTCACGACCGCGCCGATCACGGCGGCATTGGTGTCCTCTTGCAGCTCGATCTCGACGAGCGGAAAGTCCCGCGTGAATTCGGCGATCTCCCGCGCGAGGAAATGGACGATGATCGTGCTCGTGGAACTGATGCGGATCTGCCCGCGCACGCCCTCGGTGAATTCGGCAACCTCCCGGCGCATCACGTCGAGATTCTCGAACAGCAAACGCAAGTGGCGCGCCAGTACTTCGCCGGCGGGGCTCGGCACCATGCCGCCCGGCAACCGCTCGAACAGGTCGATGCCGGCAATCTCCTCGAGATCCTGAATGCGCCGCGTCGCGGCCGACGGCGTGATGTTTTCCCGCACCGCCGCGCGACGCATCTGCTGCTCCTCCACGACCGTGAGAAACAGCCTCAACGTGAACAGGTCGACGCGTCTCGTCAGATTGTGGAGACTGAGCCCCGCCATTTCTCCTCTCCTGTCTTCGTGCCCGGCCGGATCGCAAGCATGCGCGATAGAGACTAAGCCGGGGGTCAGCGTGCGTCAATCGGGAATCGAAGACGGGTCGACCGTGGTAGTCGCTGCGATGCCACCCGCTTTGCGCAACGCGATCGCACACCGCGGACCGGCAGGTTCAGATCACGTTCATGTCCCGCAATGTCGTGATCTCGCGTTCATCCAGCCCCAGCCATTCGTGCAGCACGTCCGCGTTGTGCTCGCCGAGAACCGGCGGCGTCTTCGCGTCCGGTTCAGGCACATCCGACATCTTGACCGGATTGCCCGCGACCTGAATGGGGCCCCAGGCCGGATCGTCGAGCGTCATGAGCATCTTCCGGGCGGCAACGTGCGGGCATTCGAACAGGTCCGGTACGTCATTCACGTTCGAACACGGCACGCCGCCTGCGCGCAGCGCCGCCAGCGCCGCTTCGCGCGACCGGTCGCCGAGCCATGCATCGATCTCGACGTTCAGCGCGTCCACATGCTGCTTGCGCAATATGCCGTCGGCGAATCGCGGATCGTCGGTCAGGCCGGGCCGGCCGATCACTTCCGCGAACCGCTTCCAGATGTGTTCGCCCAGCACCGCGATCACGATATAGCCGTCTTTCGCGCGATACGTGCCGAACGGCGCGGTGACGGCATGCACGCCGGGCGGCGACGTGCGTTTCGTCGCCGAGTACATCGCGACCGAGATTTCGTTGAGGATCAACGAGGCATCGACCATCGAAATATCGATCTTCTTGCCCTTGCCGGTCGTGTGCCGGTGCAGCAGCGCCAGCACGATGCCGTAGAGCGCCAGGATCCCGCATTCGATGTCGGCCAGCGAGAAGCCGAGATAGGTCGGACGATCGTCGCCGCGCTCGGGGCGGTACATCAGCCCGCTCATCGCCTGCCCCACGATATCGAACGCGGGGAAGTCGCCGTACGGGCTCGGCAGGATGTCATCGTGGCCGAAACCGGAAATGGCGCCGTAAATCAGGCGTGGATTGATCCGGCTCAACTCCTCGTAGCCGAGCCCCAGCCGGTCCATCACGTTCGGCCGCAGATTCTCGAGCACCACGTCGGCATGCGCGGCAAGCTCGGTGAAGATGCGCCGCCCCTCCGGGTGCTTGAGATCGAGCGTGACGCTCTTCTTGTTCCGATTCGTCCGCAGAAAGGCGAGCCCGCTCGGCCGGCCGTCGGCGCCCGGTCGGACCGGGTCCGTACTCCGGGCATAATCGCCGCCTTCGCGCGCTTCGATCTTGACGACTTCCGCACCGGCATCCGCGAGCCACATCGACGCAAACGGCGCCGCGATGAAATTCTCGACCGTCAGCACGCGAATACCGGCCAGCGGTCGTCCCGCGCCGATCGTCGTTCCGGCGCGCGACTCATGAAACACCTCCTCCATCTCCTCTCCTTTTCCATCGTCTCCTGACACTGCGGTTCGCATGCGACGTTGGGCAGGCTTCGTGGCGATTCCGTCACGGGCAGCACCGGCGCCCTGCACACGCGGGCCCCGGTTACGCATTCACCGGAGCAACACCGACACGGCCCATGCTAGGGGTGCGGCTTGCGCCGTTCAATTGCCGATTCATGAACGCGGGATTGCGGTCTTGCGAACGTCGACATCGGCCTGCACACAGCCGGCACGCCGGGCCGCGCGACCATCACGCACCGATTCGAAAAACGTCAACCGGGCATTCGAGAAACGGCACTCGAATTGACGCCTTCGCGTCCCTACTATTAGCCGGACAGCGAGGCGACGGCGCGTCCGTCATGCGCGATTCCCCAGCCCGGTCCACGCAATCAGCGCAATCAGCATGATCGGCACTGTCCCGCGTCACGCCAGGAACGCAAGTCCGAACGATTTTTTCAACGAACTGAAGGCATTTTCGATGAGCAGTCTTGAAGGGAAAGTAGCCATCGTCACCGGCGGCACCGGCGGGATCGGCAAAGGCATTGCACTGCAGCTCGCCGCGCGCGGCGCCACGGTCGTCGTCAGCGGGCGCAACGCCGCCAAGGCCGAATCGGTCATCGCCGAACTGCGGCAAGCCGGCGGCCAGGCGGACTTCCTGCCGGGTGACGTGCGGAACAAGGCCGACATGGACGCGCTGGCCGCGGAAACCGCGCGCCGCCACGGCGGCATCGACATCGTCGTCGCCAATGCCGGCGGCAACGACGACGAGGCGCGCTCGCCCGACGTGCGCGGCCCGTTCGCCAACATCGATCTCGCGCGTGTCGCGGCGGTGGTGGCGGAAAATACGGCCGCCAAACTCTTCCCCGTCCAGGCCGCGTTGCCCTACATGCGCCCTCGGGGCGGCGGCAGCGTGATCTTCGTGACGTCGGAAGGCGGCCGAGTGCCGACGCCCGGCCAGACAGCCGTATCGACGTTTGCCGGCGGCCTGATTCGCGCAAGCAAGGTGATCGCGAAGGAACTGGCGCGAGACAGGATCCGGGTCAACTGTGTGTGCGTAACGGTGGTGCGCGACAGCCCGTCGTGGGAAGCCGTGTTCGGTGCCGACAGCCAGGTATCGACGCACCATCGCAAACAGTACGAGAAGATCGTCGCCGGCTGCCCGCTCGGGGTGGCGGCCCCGCCCGACATCGGCCAGGTCGTCGCGTTCCTCGCATCGGACGAGTCGGCCTACCTGACCGGCGCCACGCTCAGTCCGACCGGCGGATTGACCATTCATTGACCACGCCGCGCGTGGTGCCCCGGCTCACCGCAACAGGATCGGCATCTCGTCGCCTTGCGCGCACGAGCTGAAACGCACACGCCGGCTCAAGAACACGCAGTCGGAGGAGATTTCATGCGCGGCATGGTCTTTCAAGGGGAGTGCAAGGTCGATGTGCTCGATTTCGACGATCCCGTTCCGGGATACGGCGAAGCCGTGATCGAGATGAAGGCATCGGGCATGTGCGGGACCGACCTTCACTATTACCGCCACGGCATGGCGGAATCGCTGAGCATGCTCGGCATGCGCGACCGGATGGAATCCGCACAGGTGATCGGCGGCCACGAGCCGTGCGGCGTCGTGGCCGCGCTGGGCCCCGGGGTCGATCCGAAATCATTCCGGGTCGGCGATCGCGTCATGGTGTTTCACTACGCGGGTTGCAGTTGCTGCGACTCGTGCCGCACCGGCTGGACCCAGCTCTGCGATCACGGTGCGCGCATCTATGGCGTGTTGAGCCACGGCGGGCATGCGAACTACATGAAGGTGCCGATCTCGTCGCTGGTCCATCTGCCGCAGGAAGTGTCGTTCAAGGGCGGTGCGGCCATCGCATGCGGAACAGGCACCGCGTACGGCGCGCTGCTGCGCCTCGATATCAGCGCGCGCGACAGATTGGCCGTCTACGGTCTCGGCCCCGTCGGCCTGTCGACGGCCCAGCTCGCGGCCGCGATGGGTGTCGAGGTGATCGGTGTCGACATCAACCCGCACCGCGTCGAGCGCGCAAAGGCGTTCGGCGTGGCGCACGGCATCGACGCCAGCCAGTGCGACCCGGTCGACGCGATCCACCGGTTGACCGGCGGCCAGGGCGTGTCCTGCGCGGTCGAATGTGCGGGCGGCGAACTGCCGCGTGCGCAAGCGATTCGCAGCACGAAGGTTTGGGGCCGTGTGGTGCTCGTCGCCGTCGGCGGCAACGTGACCATCGACGCGATGAAAGACCTGATCGGCAAGCAGCGCACGCTGATCGGCTCCTTCACCTTCTCCGAGCCCGGCATGAAGGAGTGTGCCCACTTCATCGCCGATCACGGCGTCGAGGTCGACAAGCTGTTCACCGACGAATGGCGTCTCGAGCAAGCCGGTGACGCCTACGCTCACTTCAATCAGCAAACGAGCGGCAAGGGCGTCATCGTATTTTGACGGCACGCATCACGATGCCGTCCGGAATCTGGAAAGCGCCGTCAATGACGGCCATGGAGAATGAAATGACCAAGAGAACGATCGAACTCAAGCATCCTCGAGAGTTCTACATCGGCGGGCAGTGGGTCGCCCCGTCCACCCCGGAAACGTTCGACGTGCTCGATTGCGCGACGGAAGAAGTCGTGGCGACGGTGGCGAAAGCCGCGTCGGCCGACATGCAGCGCGCGATCGGCGCGGCGCGCGACGCCTTCGACAACGGCCCGTGGCCGCGCATGACGCCGCAGGAACGCGCGGGCTATCTGGAGAAGTTCGCGCAGCGCCTGGAAGCGCTGAATGACGAATTCGCCCGCATCTGGGCGATCGAGACCGGGATCGTCTACAAGGTCGCGCAACCCCGGATCGGCCTATTCATCAGCGGCGCATTTCGCCAGTATGCGGCGATGGCCGCGACGTTCCCGTTCGTCGAGGAACATCGATCGGTAACGGGCAATCTCGGCTATCGCGTCTACGAGCCGGTCGGTGTGGTCGGCGAGATCATCCCGTGGAACGGCCCCGCCGGCCTGATGGCGTACAAGACCGCACCGGCGCTGCTCGCAGGCTGCACGCTGGTCATCAAGTCGTCGCCCGAAGCGCCCTGCTCGGCCTACCTGTTCGCCGAGATCTGCGAGGAAATCGGTTTGCCGCCCGGCGTCGTCAATGTCGTGACGGCCGATCGCGACGTGTCCGAGGAACTGGTTCGCCATCCCGGCGTCGACAAGATCACGTTCACGGGATCGACGGGCGCCGGCCGCCGGATTGCATCGATCGCCGGCGACCGGATCGCCCGCGTCACGCTCGAACTGGGCGGCAAGTCGCCCGCGGTCATCCTCGACGACTACGACGTCGAAACCGCGGCGAACGTGCTGGGCCCGTCCTATTTCGGCTACAACACCGGGCAGATCTGCCATAGCCTGACGCGCGTGATCGTGCCGCGGGCCAAACACGATGCGATGGTCGAAGCGTTGTCGGCCATCGCGAAGCAGATCGTGGTCGGCGATCCGTTCGCACCGGAGACGACCTCCGGCCCGCTCGCGAGTGCACGGCAGCGCGAGACGGTCGAACGATTCGTCGCGACGGGCATCGCGGAAGGCGCGACGCTGGCCACCGGCGGCAAGCGGCCGGAGCAACTGTCGCGCGGGTTCTTCTTCGAGCCGACCGTATTCGGCAACGTCGACAACCGCTCGACGATCGCGCAGGACGAGATCTTCGGGCCGGTGCTGAGCGTCATTCCCGCCGACGACGAGGCCAGCGCGATACGGATGGCGAACGATACGCCGTTCGGCCTGAATGCGGCGGTCTTCACGAACGACCCCGCTCGCGCGTTGCACGTGGCGCGGCAGATCCGCTCGGGCACGGTCGGCCACAATGGCCCGCGCACCGATTTCTCGATCGGGTTCGGCGGCTTCAAGCAGTCCGGCATCGGCCGCGAAGGCGGTGTCGAGGGGCTGACCGCGTTCATGGAATCGAAGACGATCGTCATGGCCTGACGGTCGCGGGGCCTGGCGCTTCGCGTCGGGTCGAGTCGAAGAAGCGCCGGCGTCGTGCCGGCGCTTCACTTTGCCCCCCGGCCATCGACGTCGACTCATGCCCCTTCGGCGGAACCGGAGAGTAGATGCTGGCGCGCCTCAACGGCGTGCTTGTCGGGCATGGCGTGCATTGGCATGCAAGCGTGCGGCGAGTTGCTACAGGGATTTCCGCATATCAGCGTCGGCATTCGCAGTCCGCTTCCGCACGATTGCGTAGCGGACGTGCGCGGCCTTCTCACGCGCCTGCATGAAACTCCCGTTCCAACTGCTCGCGATGATCCGGATGCGCAACCGCGATCATCCTCGGAATGCGCTGCGCAAGCGACAGGCCGCGCAGATCGGCGATCCCGTACTCGGTGACGATCACGCACGCATCGCTTCGCGGTATCGTGACGGGCCCCGACACGCGCGGGACGATACGGCTGTGCCGGCCGGCAGTCGACGGCAACGCGACGACAGGCACACCGCCCCGGCTGGCCTGCGCCGCACGCAGAAAATCCCCCACACCGCCGACCGCACCGACATAGGCGCCGCCGATCGCCTCGGCGTTGATCTGCCCGGTCAGGTCGACCTCCACCGCCGAATTGATCGCGACGAAGCGGTCGATCCGGCGCAGCACGTACGGGTTGTGCGTGTACTCGGTGCCGCGCAGCTCGAGCGCGGGGTTGCGGTGCGCAAAGCGCCGCACGCGTTCGGAGCCGATGATCACGCCGCCGACGGTGATCCCCGCATCGATCGTCTTGCGTGCATTCGTCACGACGCCGGCTTCGCACAACGCCGCGATGCCGTCCCCGATGCTGCCGGTATGCACGCCGAGATCGCGCTTGTCGTGCAGTGCCGCCATCACCGCGTCCGGAATCGAACCGATGCCCGTCTGCAACGTCGCGCCATCCTCGACGAGCGACGCGACGTGCCGCCCGATCGCCAGCTCGACCGGCCCCGGCGCAGTAGCGGCGGCCTCGGGAAACGACGCATCCGATTCAACCAGCAGGTCGATGTCGGCCGCGCCGAGCGTCGGACTGCCGTAGGTCCACGGCACGTCGGGATGCACTTCGGCGACGATCACCCGCGCATGCTTCACTGCTTCGACCAGGTATTCACGCGCCAGCCCGAGGCTGTAGCGGCCCTGTTCGTCCGGCGGCGACACCTGCAGCATCACGACGTCGATCCGCAGCCGGCCGTCACGAATCAGCTCCGGCAGTTGCGAATAGTGCGCCGGAAGAATGTCGAGTACCCCGGCACGGGCGAGCGCACGATTCGATCCGCTGCCGCAGTAGGCGAGGAAGTCGAACGCATCGGCATGCTCGGGCGCAAGCACGTCAGAGAGACCGATCCCGAGGAAAATGCGGATCCGCTTCAGGCGCTCGCGCTGCGCGACGAGTGCGCGCATCAGCGTCACCGGCTCGGCGTGCGACTGGCCCCACATCACGGTATCGCCGGGACGAATGAACGCGGCAAGATCGATGCTGCCGCCAGCCGCGCCGGCAGCGCGCGCGCGGCCCGGAAGCTCCTGTGCGATGTCGTTCATGCAGATCGAGCCGGCGATACCGGCGTATCCACGGGAAACTCGGGTGCGCGCTTCTCGCGGAACGATTTCACGCCTTCGCGCACCTCGGCCCCGCCGAAGCCGAACATCTCCAGTGCGAGCGACGCGTCGAACGTCGGCCCGGCCTGGCGCAGCCAGTTGTTGAGCGCATACTTGGTCCAGCGCGTCGCCGACGGCGCGCCGTTCGCGAGCCGCACGGCGATCGACAGTGCGGTTTCCTGCACGTCGGCGTCGTCCACCGCGACCGACACGAGGCCGATCTGCTCGGCCTTCTCGCCGTTCACAGGCTCGCACAGCATCAGGTGATACTTCGCCTTCGCCATCCCGCACAACAGCGGCCAGATGATCGCCGCATGGTCGCCGGCGGCGACGCCGAGCCGCGTGTGGCCGTCGACCAGGCGCGCGGTCCGGCCGGCCACCGAAATGTCCGCGAGCAGCGCCGCCACCAGGCCGGCGCCGACGGCCGAGCCGTGGATCGCCGACACGATCGGCTTCGAGCAATTGATGATGTTGTAGACGAGATCCTTCGATTCGCGCCACACGCGTACTCGCGCGTCGAACGAATCGATCATTTCCTCGACCATGTCGAAGTCGCCGCCGGCGGAAAACGCCTTGCCCGCGCCGCACAGGATCACGGCGGAGACGCTCGGATCCTCGTCGACTTCCCGCCATACGCGCGCCAGTTCGTCATGGCCGCGCGCATCGAGCGCATTGAGCCGCTCCGGCCGGTTGAGCGTGATGCGCAAGACGCCTTTCGCGGGGCGGTCGAACGCGAGGCTTGAATACGACGCGTAGTCGGACGCGTGCTGACTGCTTTCGGACATGATGCTTCCCTTTCCATGTTGGGCTCGCCGGGCGGCGTGGCGATCGTTCCGGACGCATCGGCCGGCCGGCGTCCGGGGACCTCCCTGAACGCAGCCGACGACATCGCGAAACCCGATCGGTGTCGATACCCATCGTGTGCGCCGCCGCCGAACGCGTCAATGCGCGCACGGGCGTTGTTCCGTACGTCGGAACGGCCGCATGCCGCGTGCTCGTCGGCCCATCGCGATCCGGCACGCGCGACGCGTTCCACTGGCTTCACGCGTTTTTCAAAGTACGGAATCGTCGGGCGCGCAGTCTTGACGTCACGACGGTCGAACCGACACTGTGGGTTCTCCCCGAGTGCCGCGGTTTTTTTCGCGTGGCTGGCGGTGAGTGGTCGAATGGAAAGGAGACGCAGAATGAAGGTATCGCTCGCGATCGAACGTGTCGCAGACGCGAACGTCACGACCGGCGCGGCCGACTGCAGGACGGACACCGTGCAGATGCGGCGCACGGAAAGCTGCGCACCGAACATGCGGGTCGCGCGCGCGGCGGCACGCGACAGCGCCAACGCGGAAGACGCGGCGCTGTGGCGATGGTTTGCCGAACTGCTGGAGGATCGGCGGATCCGCTGGTGCCACAGCGGTCGCGGCTGGCTGATCAGCGTGGATCATCGTCATGTTGCGACCGGTACGCAATTCGATCAGGCGATGCGCATCGCGAAGGCCAATGTCGAAGCCGACGACATCGCACACGCGGGCGCCGCCCGGAAGCGCAAGCGCATCCAGTAATCGGCTGCGATCTGCCGTCTGTACGGTACACGAATCAGCATTGCTTCAAGCGCGACAGGCCCATAAATAACCATGACAGGGCCGACCGCGAATGCGCCGATGCGCATGTCTCAGCCAGCCTCTGCGCTGCGCACTTCTCCGCTCGCCCTGCCCTCATGCGGCTTTACCCTTAAGGGTCTCCACGCTGATTGCCGCACCCGCGACGCCGTCGTTTTCAATGCACGGAATCTCTCGGCCCAAGCGGTTGACCGGCGACATTCGCCCCGAATCTAATCAACCAACGCTGCGATGGCATGACGTTCCGGGTTCGGTTGAATTGAGCAGGATGAGCGTTTCACCTGGTCTTCGATCCGATTCCGTTGATCTGCTGTACTGATCAAATGTCAGACGACAAATCGCGGCGTCAGAAAACATGAATCGAGAAGAAACTTTGGAGACGTTCAATGAGAAAGACGATTGCGCTTTGCGCAGCAGCCGGGTTCGTCAGTGGGACAGCGCATGCGCAAAGCACCGTGCAGCTCTACGGCATTCTTGACGAAGGGGTCAACTACGTCAGCAACGCATCGGGCCACCACCAGTACGCGATGGCGAGCGGCGTGCTGAACGGCAGCCGCTGGGGGCTGCGCATCAAGGAAGACCTCGGCGCGGGCTACGGTGTGGTCGCCGTGATGGAAAACGGATTCGACGTCAATACCGGCAAGCTCGGCCAGGGCGGGCTCGGGTTCGGACGGCAAGTCTATGTCGGCCTGTCCAGCCCTTACGGCACGATGACGCTCGGGCGCCAGTACGACTCCGTCGTCGATTCCCTCGGCCTGTTCGAGGCAGGCGATCAATGGGGCGGCTACCTGGCCGCCCACCCGTCCGACAACGACAACTTCAACAACACCAACCGCGTCAACAACGCGATCAAGTACACCAGCCCCGTCTTTCACGGCCTGACCGCGACCGCCCTCTACTCGCTGGGCGGCGTGGCGGGGCGCACCGGACGCAACCAGATCTGGTCGGCCTGTGCCAGCTACACGAACGGCCCGCTCGCGCTGGCCGCGGGCTACCTCAATGTCCGGAATCCGAATACGTCGTTCTACGGTTCCGGCGGCACCGTCGCCGCGACCGTCAATGAAGTGCCCGGCTCGAACTTCGGCGCATCGCCGGTGATTTCGGGCTATGCATCGGCGCATACGCTGCAGGTCATCGGCACGGGCGCCGCGTACACGATCGGTGCGTTCACCGTGGGCGCGACCTATTCAAACACGCAGTTTCGCGGCCTCGGCGATACGACGACGGGCCCGGTACCGGCAGGCGGCATCGCCGGCACGGCGAAATTCAACAACGCCGAGCTGAACGTGAAGTATCAGGTCACGCCGGCCTTCCTCGTCGGCGCCGCGTATGTCTACACGAAGAACAGCGGTGCCGATGGCCAGAGCGGCGCGCACTACAACCAGGCATCGTTCGGGGCCGACTACTTCCTGTCGAAGCGTACCGACGTGTACTTCGTCGGCACGTACCAGCGCGCCAGCGGGCGGGATTCGACCGGCCGTATCGCGGTCGCGTCCATCAACCAGTTGACGCCGTCGACGTCCAATCACCAGACGGCGCTGCGCATCGCCATTCGGCACCGGTTCTGATCCGCCGCGATCGCGACGATCGAGGTCCGGACGCGCCGCAACGCGCTGCGAACCCGCTGGAGCAACATGATCCGGCGGGGGCGCGGCGGCTTCGATGCGCGCTCCGCCGCCCTGTCGGGACGCGCGCCCACTTTGCGGCTTGCGTCGACCTGCCGGAACAACGTCCCGGCGCTCAGTACGACTTGACCGCCACCGTGGCCGGCGACTCGCTCAACGGGACGAACTGGCGCGTCGCCCCGTCGAGCGCGTCGATGCGCCCCATCTCGATGTCATAGACCCAACCGTGCAGATTCATTCGTCCTTGCTCGAGCGCGAGGGCGACCGACGGATGCGTGCGCAGGTTGGCGAGCTGCGCGATCACGTTCTCGCGCACCAGGCCGTCGAGCTTGGCCCGCGGGGAGTCGAACTGATGCGCGGCGTTGATGGCTTTCGCGGCATCGGAATGGCGCAACCAGTTCGCCACAGCCGGCATATGGTCCAGGCACGTACACCGTGAGATCGCGCCCATCGCGCCGCAATCCGAGTGCCCGCAAATGACGATATCCCGCACGCCGAGCACGGCGACCGCATACTCGACGGTGGCCGACACGCCACCCGGTTCCGGTCCGTACGACGGAACGATGTTGCCCGCGTTGCGAATCACGAACAGTTCGCCCGGCTCGCGCTGCGTCAGCAGTTCCGGCACCACGCGGCTGTCCGAGCACGTCACGAACAGCGCCTTGGGATTCTGGGTGGTCGCGAGCTGCTTGAACAGCTCGATACGTTGCGGATAGACCTCGCGCTGAAAGCGCAGGAAGCCGTCGATGATGTCGCGCAAGGGACTCTCCTGATACGAATACACGGCGGGCGGCAACGCGATCGTACGCTGCGTCCGCCAAGGCGGGCGCCATTATCGCAGATCGACGGCGTCGTGATCCAGTTGGCGCGGACGTCGGCCGGCCGGACTACTTCGACGCGCCCTCATGCGCGCACCGCACATCTGGCCCGGTCTTCCCGCGACCGGAAACACCGCATGATACGGGGGCGTTCGTCGTATCGACGCACCACCCTAAGCCGGCAGCGGCACCCTTGATTCGATCCCGGGTTTCGGTATATTTGCGAGACACACGAGGGGGCGGCGCTCTCGCAAAGGAATGGCGCCGTCAAGACGACCAAAAACATATAACCGAGAAAAACGATCATGTCCGGCACCTACGACCCTACGCTTGTCGTACTTTCCTGCTTGCTTTCGATCCTCGCATCGTTCACGGCACTCAATATCTCCGATCGACTGAACCTCATCGGGAATCGTTCGATCTGGCCTTGGATCGTTTTCGGCGGTTGCATCATGGGGCTCGGTATCTGGTCGATGCATTTCGTCGCCATGCTGGCATTTCACCTGCCTGTCACTGTTGGATACGATATTCCCACCACAATCGCTTCGTTGCTCATTGCGATTGCCGCTTCGGCGGTCGGCTTCATACCGCTCTCCCGCTTCGCCCTGCACTGGCCGCAACTCATTGCCAGCGCGATCGTCATGGGACTGGGCGTCGCCGGCATGCACTATCTTGGCATGCAGGCCATGAATATCTGCTCCGGTATTCGATATCAGCCCTGGTTGGTCGCGCTGTCCGTCGTCATCGCGATCCTGGCAAGTGGCGCCGCCTTATTGCTTGCCTTCGATCTGCGCCGTCCGAGCACATTCGGCAGAACGCGCCAGATCGGTTCGGCAATCGTCATGGGCGTTGCCGTGTGCGGGATGCATTATTGCGGCATGGCAGCGGCCAGTTTCGAACAAGGCAGCTACTCGACGGCCAACTTCTCCGATCTACCCGCACCGTGGCTGGCCGGTATCGTCGTGACGTTCAGTCTGGTGATTTTCGTGGTCACCACCGCGATCATGCTTCTGGATGCCAGAACCAACACCCAGGCGCGGGTACGCGCTCAGGCGACATTGAGCGCCCATCTCGATCAACGGAATCCCACTCGCTAACAGGGCATGATCGATTTCATCCGAACACGTGAAACGTGATGTTCAAGCTGCATCCGGCCCAATTCGGCGGGCGGCAGCAGTTGCGCCCGAGTCAGCGGCCGGCGCCTGCCGGGCGGAGCGTTTGTCATTGAAGGGTGAAACAGGACGATCCGAGTTGCCGGTCAATGGGCGGTATTGATTCCGCCCAGATCGAGCAAACCCACTGCGGCGAATGCACTGCGGTACTCGACGAACGCACTCTCCGCGCTTTCGATGGCAAGGAGATTGAGGATCACCGTTTCATGTTCGATGGTCGTCAATGTGATGGTCGCCAGAATCCCGGAGCCGACCTTCGCCCGGTCAAGAATACTGACGAGTCCGACGATGTTGCTGCCGCGCGGAAGGTGAACCTTGACAAGCCCGCCGAACAAATTGGGCATCAACCTGTCGACGTGCGCAATTTCTTCGGGGGACGCTGCGACACGGCCGTTCAAATTTTCAGTCATTTATTTCCTTTCGACACGAGCGCGCCAACCCGTGAACGCCATCCGACTGTCTGCATGCGAGATGGCGCCAGCCTGCCTGCCGCCGCCGAAATCGACCGGCGGCGGCAGGGTCGCGCTCAAGCGGCCGCCGGTTCGTCGCGATGTACCGGGAACCAACCCTTCATCGCATCGATGACACCCCAGAGCTTGTCGGGAATGACAAGCTGCGGCACATCAACCGGATTCAGCTGCGTACGAATCGCCGCGGCGTCCCCACGCATTGCCTGCTCGACCCACGCGGGATTCATCACGAGCCCTTTCCCGACCGCCACCACCGACAGGCCGAGCGCGAGCGCAGCTTCCGCCTGAGCGGGCGTGCGGATCTGGCCGGCGGCGATCACCGGCACGCGCTGCTGCACGGCCTCCACCACACGCTCGATCGTGCGGCGCTCGTCGGTCGAGTCG
The DNA here is from genome assembly GCF_017104825.1 of Burkholderia sp. Ac-20345. Lineage (NCBI taxonomy): Bacteria > Pseudomonadati > Pseudomonadota > Betaproteobacteria > Burkholderiales > Burkholderiaceae > Burkholderia > Burkholderia sp. Ac-20345. Next base: position 60,412 of record NZ_JAAGPO010000036.1, read on the forward strand.
AGCGGCTTCGCGTCGAGCAGGTCGGTTAGCGACACATGGATGTAATCGATGCCCGCGACGATCAGCCGGTCGATCAGCGTCAGCGCATCGTCGACGCGCAGCCCGCCCGCATCGGGCTCTTCCGGCGAGATCCGGTAGCCGAGCAGGAACGGACGATCCGCATGCTGCGCAATCACGCGCCGGAGTTCGGCGACCAGCGCGAGCGGAAAGCGCATCCGGTTCTCGAGCGAGCCGCCCCATGCATCGGTGCGCCGGTTGAACAGCGGCGAGAAGAAATTCTGGATCAGGAAGCCGTGTGCGCCGTGCAGCTCGATGCCGTCGAAGCCCGCTTCGATCGCGCGGCGCGTAGTTTCGCCGAACGCGCGAATCATCTCGCCGACCTCGTCGTGCGTCAGCGCGCGGCTTTCGAGCTCGCCGTTGTTGAACGGCCCCGGCGGCGCCTTCATCGCGCTCGCGCTGACGAGCACGCCGTCCGGCACGAGCGCCGGCACCGCCTTGTTCCCGGCATGGAAGATCTGCAGGATCGCCGGCGCCCCGCCGCTTTTCGCGGCCTGCGCCAGTGCGCGCAGGCTCGGCATGTAGCGATCGTCATGCGCGGCAAATTCGTCGGTAAAGCCGATGCCGTTTTCCGTCACGTGCGTGCATCCGGTCAACGCTGCGCCGACGCCATTCACGCGGAGACGGTAGTACGCGAGTTCCTGGTCGGACACCGTGCCGTCCGGATTGGACGACCACGTGGTCATCGGCGCCATCAGCACGCGGTTGCGCAGCGTGATGCCGTTCGGGAACGTGAACGGCTGAAACAGGGAAGCAAATTGCTGGGTCATGGGGATTCCTCGGGGGCCATCGCAACGGAACGCATCGCGTTCGCGGGACGGCACGGACATGAAAGGCGCGGCTCGGGGCCGCCATTGCATCGCGGTCGCTTCCGGCGGGCGGCGGGATGCCGCCACGCACCGGTTCCTTCGCGAACCCTCCTATCGTAGGGCCCGATTTGCATTACTCAAGCGTACAAAACTGACAACAGTTGTATGCCGGCTTTAACAATCAACGCGTCATGCCGCGCTGCCCGCGCGCTCGCACGTCGCATCGATCTGTAAAGCATGGCTTAACACTGAAGTTGCCTTTAGACGATATATCCGGATCAATTTCCTGCCTATGATGGTTTCATACCGCTTCACTTGGGCCACCTACCACCAGAGTCATCGATCATGCAGAAAGTCAGCTTCAAGAACCTGAACGGCCAGGGCGTCACGATTGCCGCAGTCATCCACTTCCCGGAAGGTTTCGATCAAGGCAAGCGTTACCCGGCCGTGGTCGTCGCTCACCCGGGCGGCGGCGTGAAGGAGCAAACGGCCGGCCTGTACGCGAAGAAGCTGGCCGAGCACGGCCTCGTCGCGATCGCGTTCGACGCGTCGTACCAGGGCGAAAGCACCGGTGAGCCGCGCCAGCTCGAAAATCCGTATATCCGTACCGAAGACGTCAGCGCCGTGGTCGACTACCTGACCACGCTGCCGTATGTCGATGTCGAACGGATCGGCGCGATGGGTATCTGCGCGGGCGGCGGCTATGCGGCCAACGCGGCCATCAACGACCGGCGCATCAAGGCGCTCGGCACGGTCAGCGCGGTGAACATCGGCTCGATGTTCCGCAACGGCTGGGAAAACACCGTGAAGGATACCGAAGCGATTCCGTACGTGGCGGCCGGTTCGCAGGCACGCACCAGCGACGCATCCGGCGCGCAACTCGCGACGCTGCCGCTCGCGCCGATGCGCAAGGAAGACGCGCCGAACAAGGAACTGGAAGAAGCATGGGAGTACTACCATACGCCGCGCTGCGAGCATCCGAACGCGCCCGGCTTCATGACCGCCCGCAGCCTCAACCAGATCATCACGTACGACGCATACAACAAGGCCGAAGCGTTCCTCACGCAGCCGCTGCAGATCGTGGCCGGCAGCGTCGCGGGCAGCAAATGGATGAGCGACGACCTGCTCGCCCGCGCGTCCAGCGCCGACAAGCACCTCCATGTGGTCGAAGGCGCGAACCACATGTCGCTGTACGACGTGCCGCAGTACGTCGACGAAGCGGTTTCCGTGCTTGCGCCGTTCTTCAACGGCAAGCTGTAACCCACGCCTGCGCACGGCGCGGTACGCACCGTGCGACGTAAACGACGGCCGGCTCGCCTTTCCCGGGATGAGTCGGCCGTCTGCGTTTGCACCGTCATGCCGGCGAATCGGCGTCGCGACCGAATCTAGTTCGACATGCGTTCGCGGCAGCAACGTGCTTGACCACCTTCAATCCGCACGTTGCGGACAGCGCACGCAGCACGCGTCCTGCCCCCGTCTCACGCCACGCCCTGTCTTCCGCTCGCACAGCCCCCCCGTATAAACCCCAATGACGGTCTCGCGATTTGAGCGCCAAACTAACTACCAGTTGTTAGGTTGATGCCTAACGATGAATCAGGCGACCCCATCAACAGGCCGAAACCATCATGACGACGCAGATGAAACCGATCCGTTCCTTCCTCTTCGTTCCAGGCAACAAGCCGACCTGGATCGAAAAGTCCATTCAATCGAAAGCCGATGCGCTGATCCTCGATCTCGAGGACAGCGTGCCGCCCGCACAGAAAGTCGAGGCGCGCGAAATCGTCCGCTCGAAGCTCGCGTGGTTGGCCGAGCAGAAGCAGCGCATCTGGGTGCGCATCAACCGCAGCGCGCACCTGTACGACTTCGACGACATCCTCGCGATCGTGAACCCGGTGGTCGAAGGCATCGTGATTTCGAAGCCCTGCGGCCCGGAAGACATCCACACGGTGTCGTCGATGCTGGCCGAAGCCGAGTACCGAGCGGGCGTCCCGGTCGGTCACACGAAGGTGATTCCGCTGCTGGAAACCGCGCGTTCGCTGGAGCTCGCGTACGAGATCGCGCAGCACGAGCGCGTGCCGGCGATCGTCGGCGCCACCGCGAAGAACGCCGACGTGGCCCGCGCACTGAAGACCGTGTGGTCGCTCGAAGGCCGCGAAACCCAGTACCTGAAATCGCGCATCGTGATGGCCGCGCGCGCCGCCGGCAAGCTGCCGATCGGCGGCGTCTGGCAGCAGGTGCATGACCTCGACGGGCTCAAGGTCTCGTCCGCGAACGACCGCCAGCTCGGCATGAGCGGCGAACTCGTGCTGCACCCGTCGAACGTCGAGATCGTCAACCGCACCTACAGCCCGACCGAAGAGGAAGTGGCGTTCTACCAGGGCATGATCGACGCGCTGGACCACGCCCAGGCCGAAGGGCGCGCATCGTGCATCTACGACGGCGAGCACATCGACATCGCCCACGCGAAGACGGCCCGCGAAATCATCGAACTCGCGCAGTCGTTCAACCGCTGACCGCTTACCCGAACACCCCAGGAGACAGACAAATGGCAGGCCTTTACTTCGAAGAATTCAAGCCCGGCATGGTGATCGAGCATGCGATCCGCCGCACCGTGACCGAAACCGACAACGTGCTGTTCTCGGCGATGACCTACAACTGCGCGCCGTTGCACATCGATGCCGAATACAGCAAGAACACGATGTATGGCCAGCGTCTCGTGAACAGCATGTTCCTGCTCGCGCTGGTGGCCGGCATCACCGTGTACGAAACCACGCTCGGCACGACGCTGGGCAATCTCGGCTTCGGCGAAATCGCGTTCCCCAAGCCCACTTTTCACGGCGACACGATTCGCGTGGAAACCGAAATCGTCGACACGCGGCTGTCGAAGAGCCGCAACGATTCGGGCATCGTCACATTCAAGCATGTGGCGAAGAACCAACGCGACGAGATCGTGTGCACGGCCGTGCGCACGGGCCTGATGATGTTGCGCCCGGCCGGCAACGCGTGACGGCCCCGCCGCAGGAGAATCGATCATGAACTACCAGCTCACAGCCGACCAGCAGGCGATCGTCGACGCCGCGCAAAAGATCTGTGCGGATTTTCCGCTCGAATACTGGCGCAAGAAAGACAAGAACCACGAGTTCCCGCATGAGTTCTTCGACGCGGTTGCGAGCGGCGGCTGGCTCGGCATCTGCATGCCGGAAGACGTCGGCGGCGCGAATCTCGGCGTGACGGAGGCCGCGCTCTTCATGCGCACGGTCGCCGAATGCGGCGGCCAGGCCGCGGCGTCCACCATCCACATGAACATTTTCGGGTTGCAGCCGGTCGTGCACTTCGGCTCGGACGCGCAGAAGAAAGCATGGCTGCCGCCGTTCACCCGCGGCGAGCACAAGGCGTGCTTCGCGGTGACCGAGCCGGACACCGGCCTCGACACCACGAAGCTGAAGGTCGTCGCGAAGAAGCAGCCTGACGGCAATTACCTGATCTCGGGCAAGAAGGTCTTCATCTCGACCGCACAAGTGGCCGACCACATGCTGATCCTCGCGCGCACCACGCCGATCGAGCAGGTGAAAAAACACAGTGAAGGGCTGAGCCTGTTCTACACGAAGCTCGACCGCAGGTATGTCGACATCCGCGAGATCGACAAGCTCGGTCGCGCCGCAGTCGATACGAACGAACTCTTCATCGACGACCTGCCGGTGTCGAAGGATGAGCTGATCGGCGAGGAAGGCAAGGGCCTGAGCTACATCTTCCACGGGATGAACGCCGAACGTGTACTGGTGGCGGTCGAGCAGGTCGGCATCGGCCGCGCGGTGCTCAACCTCGCGACGCAGTACGCGAAGGAACGCGTGGTGTTCGGCCGCCCGATCGGCCAGAACCAGGGCGTCCAGCATCCGCTGGCCCGCAACTGGGCCGAGCTGGAAGCGGCGAACCATATGATCTTTGCGGCCGCCGACCTGTACGACCGCGGGCAGTCGTGCGGCTCCGAGGCGAACGCCGCGAAGCTGCTCGCGTCCGAGGCGTGCATGAACGCATGCCAGACCGCGATCCTCACGCACGGCGGCTTCGGCTACGCGAAGGAGTATCACGTCGAACGGTTCATGCGGGAAGCGTGGATCGGCTACATTGCCCCTGTCACCCCGCAACTCATTCTGTCGAATATCGCTGAACGCAAGCTCGGATTGCCGAAGTCCTACTAAGCACGGCTTTCCGCCGACGGTTCCCGCACCGGGCATCGCCGGACCGCGGCCGGTGCCGGCCATGCAGGCCACGCACCGGCCGCACACAAGATTCAGGAGACAAGCATGTCAGCTGCAAGACCTCTGGACGGCATTCGCGTCCTCGATTTGACCGTGGCGTTGGCCGGCCCGTACGGATCGCTGTTGCTGGGCGGGATGGGCGCCGAAGTCATTCGTGTCGAGTCCCCCGGCGGCGGCGATATTGCGCGCAACAATCCCCCTTACGTCGGCAAGGACGGCGTCCACTTCGGCGTGAAGGGCGACGACGAAGTGTCGCTGACCATCCTCAACCGCGCACGCAACAAGAAGAGCATCACGCTCGACCTGAAATCCGAACAGGGCCGCGCGCTGTTCATGGAGCTGGTCAAGGAATCCGACGTCGTCATCGAAAACGCGAGCGAAGGCGTCACGGCACGCCTGGGCGTGGACTACGAGAGCGTACGCCAGGTCAATCCGAAGATCGTCTATGCGTCGATCAAGGCATTCGGCGAACCGAGCCCGTACAAGAACCTGAAAGGCATGGACATCATCGTCCAGGCGCTGTCGGGCATCATGGACGTGACCGGCTTCGCCGACGGCCCGCCGACGCGCTCGGGCCTGCCGATCGCCGACCTGATCGCGCCGCTGTATGCGGTCAACGGCATCCTCGCGGCATTGATTCACCGCGGCCGGACGGGCATCGGCCAGTGCGTGCAGGTATCGATGCTCGATTGCCTCGCATCGCTCGTGGCCGAGGAGCATTTCGACGTGTTCCTCGAGCACGGCTACGCGAAGCGCTCGGGCAATTTCCAGGATCGCCTGGTGCCGTTCGGCGTGTACGGCACGCGCGACGGCTACGTGGCGATGGTGGCCTTCCAGCCCGACTGGTTCCAGAACCTGATGGAAGCCGTGGGCCGGCCCGAGATCGCCACCGATCCGCGTTATGCAACGCGCGGCCCGCGCATGAAGCATGCGCCCGAGATCAACGCGATCATCGAGGAATGGACACGCGGGCGCAGCACGGAAGAAGTGATCGCCGAGCTGCAGGTCAAGCGCGGCGTGCCGGCCGCCCCGGTGCGCTCGCCGCTCGACGTGCTCAAGGATCCGGTGCTGCAGGCACGCGGCGCCGTGGTGCGGCTCGAGCACCCGGGCCTTGCCGGCGTCGATGCGATGGGCATGGGCCTGCCGATCAAGCTGTCGGGGACGCCCGTGCAGTTCGACCAGCCCGCGCAGGCACTCGGTGCCGCCAACGACGAGATCTACCAGGGGCTGCTCAAGCTGCCGGAGGATCGCCTGCAACAACTGCGCGACGCGGGAGTGATCTGATCATGTCCGCCGCCCCCTCCCGTTGCGGCCCGCTTGCGGGCATCAAGATCGTCGAGATCGCGGGCATCGGCCCCGGGCCGCTGGCCGCGATGTTCCTCGCCGACCTCGGCGCGACCGTCATCCGTGTCGATCGCAAGGAGCCGTCCGGCCTCGGCGCGCCGCGCCCGGTGCAGTTCGATCTCGGGCTGCGCAACCGCAAGTCGATTCGCGTCGACCTGAAGGATCCGGCCGCCGTCGAGATGGTGCTCGACCTGATCGCCGAAGCCGACGCGCTGATCGAAGGGTTTCGCCCCGGCGTGATGGAGCGCCTCGGCCTCGGGCCCGAGCCCTGTCTCGCGCGCAACCCGCGCCTCGTCTACGGCCGAGTGACGGGCTGGGGGCAGGACGGCCCGCTGTCGCAGGTGGCCGGGCACGACCTGAACTACATCTCGATCACCGGCGCGCTGCATGCGATGGGCCGCGCCGGACAGGCGCCGACGCCGCCGCTCAACGTGCTCGGCGACTACGCGGGCGGCTCGCTGTACCTCGCGTTCGGGCTGCTCGCGGGCATTCTCGAAGCGCGTGGCTCCGGTAAGGGCCAGGTGGTGGACGCCGCGATGGTGGACGGCGTCGCGTCGATCATGACGGTGACGATGGGCCTGCATGCGGCCGGCATGCTCGACAAGGCACGCGGCACCAACCTGCTCGACACCGGCGCGCCGTTCTACGAGGTCTACGCCTGCGCCGACGGCAAGTACGTGAGCGTCGGCCCCATCGAAGGCAAGTTTTATCGGCTGCTGCTCGAACAGCTCGACCTCCAGGACCACCCGCTGCTGCAGGCGCAAATGGATCGCGCGCAGTGGCCGCAGGCGAAGCAAGTTTTCGCCGAGAAATTCAGGGAGCGCACGCGCGACGAATGGGCGCAACGGCTCGGCCACCTCGACGTGTGCGTGGCGCCCGTGCTCGACTTCGACGAAGCGCCGAGCCATCCGCATATCCATGCCCGCGGCACGTTCGTCGACCTGGACGGCGTGACGCACCCGGCGCCCGGCCCGCGCTTTTCGCGCACGCCGGCCGCACGGCCCGAAGCGCCCGCGGCACCGACGACCGACAACGCGATCGCCGCGCTGCAGGGCTGGCTGCCCGACTCGCGGATCGAAGCCTGTCGTGCGCGAGGCACCTTCATCTGAGACCTGACTGACATGACAACCCCTACCCCCGAGCTCGCGGCGCTGGACCGCCTGACGAGCGGCCGCTCCACCTGTCGCGCATACCGGCACGAAGCGCTGGGCCTCGACCTGATCCGCAGCATCGTCGAAATGGCGGGCCGCTCGGCATCGTGGTGCAACGTGCAACCGTGGCAACTCGTGATCACCGAAACCACGGAGAGCACCGAACGCTTTCGCGAAGCATTGATGCAGCGGGTCAAGGATCATCCGGAGAACGAATCGGATCTGCCGTTCCCGTCTAGCTACCAGGGCATCTACGGCGAGCGCCGGCGCGGTGCCGGCATCGCGCTCTATTCGTCGCTCGGAATCGGCCCGAAGGACAGCGAGCGCAGCGCCGAGCAGGCGTTCCGCAACTTCCGCATGTTCGACGCGCCGCACGTGGCGATCGTCACGGTGCCGGCGGAGCTGGGCCCGTATGCACTCGTCGACGCGGGCGGCTTCGTGTCGTCGTTCCTGCTCGCGGCCTATGCGCACGGCGTCGCCACCACGCCGCAGGGCGCGCTGGCCCGCCATGCGCATTTCGTCCGCGACTATTTCGGCATTCCCGATACGCAGCACATGATCTGCGCGATCTCGTTCGGTTACGCGCAAGACGAGCACCCGGTCAACCGGTTCCGCACCACGCGCGCCGGCGTGGACGATCTCGCACGTTTCGCGTGAGCATGGCACGCTGTGAACGATCGCGAACGACGCAAGGAGAATCGAGCGTGGCCGAACGCATTCACGAATTGCTGGATCGCTGGCTGACCGACGCCCCCGAGCGGCCGTTCATCCATCTCGCCGACCGCACGCTGAGCTATGCGGACGTCGGCGCGCTGGCCGATGCGCTCGCGCGCGAGCTGCGCGCCGACGGCGTGCGCGCAGGCGACCGCGTGCTGGTGGTGGCCGAGAACTGCCCCGAGCACGCGGCGCTG
>NZ_JAAGPO010000378.1:0-4364 GCF_017104825.1 Burkholderia sp. Ac-20345
TGAGGGTAGGAGGGTGGGAGGAGGAGGGGGGGGGGGGGGTGGGGGGGGTGGGGGGGGGGGGGGGGGGGGGGAGGGGGGGGGGGGGGGGGGGGGGGGGGGTGGGGGGGGGGGGGGGGGGGGTGGGGGGGGGGGGGGGGGGGGGGGGGGGGGGGGGGTGGGGGGGGGGGGGGGGGGGGCGAGCCACGGCCGGAAGTCGGCTTCGCGTTCGGCGAAGCCGGCGAAGGTCGCCGTCGCGCGATGATGGTCGGGATCGATCGACGGGTGCACCAGTTTCAGCAGCGGATGCACGCCGGCCATGATGTCGACGTCGATCACGGACGCGGCCGGGCGGCCCGATACGTACACGCCGGAACACAGTGCCTTCGCCGCATAGCCGGTCGCGATCGGCGCGAGCCGGGACAGCATGTAGCCCGTGTAGCCGACCGCGGCGACGACGGCGAGCGCGACGCCGCGCAGGATCAGCTTCTTGAGGGGGATCGTCATGCGCGAGCGTCCTCGGTTGTCTGCAGGCGGAACATGAACCGGCAGTGTCGCAGGTTCGGGCCGGCGGTGGCAATCGCGGGTGCGTGAGGCGCCGGGCGGCGTTGACAGGGCGCACGTTGCCCGGCGTGTGTGAATCGTGTGTGTCGATCGGCGATGTCGAACGGGCCGTGTGCGGCCCGTTCAAGTGGTGCGTCATTGCGCGTTGTCGTTGTCGAAGCGCAGGTTCCAGACCGTCGCGGTATTCGTGTTGTCGTCGACGGCCGCGAATTCCAGTTGGCCTTTGCTACCGCGCCCGAACGCCAGGCCGAACGCGGCCCCCGGCACGGTGTCGACCTGCATTTGTGCGACGAAGCGGCCGTCCACCGTGAATTCGACGATCTCGCTCGGCTGCAGCGGATCGGCGTTGACCGCGTCGCCGTTCGCGGTCACGAGATGGCCGTTCGGTGCGAGCGCCAGTGCGAGCGGGCCGTGCAGGTGCGCCGCGTCGAAGTAGATCATGCGTCCGACGCCGCCGTTGTGATTCGTCGACGCGGCGTTCTGGATCGCGAACACCGCGTTGTCGCCGGTGGAGGCGACATACAGCACGTCGATGTTCGGGTCGTACGCGAGGCCGGTCGGGCCGACGACGAGTGCACTGGGATCGGTTCGATTCACGTAGCCCGACGCGATGACGCGCGATCCCGGCAGCATCGTGACGCCGTTGTCGCCGATCGCGAGTTCGATGCGCGAGACCGTCCCGTTCAGCACGTTCGACACGAACGCGGTCACGCGCTGGCCGCGATCGATCACGGTCATGTCCCACGGCCCGTCGAGCAGCGCCGCGCTGGACAGCTGCGTGACGAGGTTGCCTTGCGGACCGATGACGAGCAGCGAACCCGGCGGCACGACGGTCTTGCCGTCCGGCGCCGGGACGTTGCCGACCAGCACGAAGCCGCTGCGCAGCACCACGAGCGCGGTCGTCAGGCCGAGATTGCTGCCCTGGAAGAACGTCGCAGGCGTCTTGCCGGGCGACAGCTTCACGATCGTCGTGCCGGTGCCTTGCGTGTTCGATGACGCGTTGAAGTTGGACACGACGACGTCGCCGGGTTTCAGCGTGCTCCAGGTCGGCACGCCGCGCGGCACGAATGCGATGCCGTACGGATTGACATCGCCGTTGGCGGGCACGGTCGATGCGGTGAACGATGGAATCGGCAGGATGATGTCGCTGCCGCCGGCCCACGCGAACGCCGACGACAACGCGACCAGCCCGACGCCGCAAGCCGCGCGGCATAGCGCGTGCCGGACGCGCGCGAGGACAGGCGGATCAGCCGCGAACACGGCCGCGGCGGGTGAACGACAGGAGGGGAGAGGGTCCATGGCATGACTCCGGTTGATGATCGCGATCAGTCATCCCGGCTGCCGGCCTGCGCAGCCGACGGGTGTCCGGCGCGGGTTCGCGATCGGGCTGTTGCCGCGTGAACCCACGCTCGAAATAAACGGATGGCGAGGGCTGGATATTCCAATTCGTTACGCACATAGCATGCACGCCGGCGTCCATTGTTCGCCGCAACGGCGACGCGGCCTGACAAGTTGAAATCCGACCCGCCGTCGGCCGATAATCGTCCGGCATCGCTCTCCCACTTTCCCAATCCAACCGTTATCGGAAAACGCCATGTCCTACGACAACAACAACCCGTTCGCCAAAATCCTGCGCGGTGAACTGCCGTGCGTGAAGGTCGCGGAAGACGACGCGACCCTCGCGATCATGGATCTGATGCCGCAGGCCGACGGCCACGTGCTCGTGATCCCGAAGGAGCCGGCCGCGCAGATCTTCGAGTTGTCCGGCGACGCCGCCGCGGCCGGCATCCGCATGACGCAGCGCGTCGCGGCGGCGGTGCGCGCGGCGCTCGAGCCGGACGGCGTGTTCATCGGCCAGTTCAATGGCGCGGCAGCCGGCCAGACGGTTCCGCATGTGCACTTCCACGTGATCCCGCGCTGGGAAGGCGCCGAGCTGCGGATGCATGCGCGCGAGATCGCCGACGCGGCGACGCTCGAAGCGCTCGCGCAGCGCATTCGCGCGCGCTTCGTGTAACGCATCGATCGCACGCGGCGCGGCACGGCATGGCGCACCGGCCGGCCGCCGTGCCGTACCTGTTTCAGCGGTCACGCGAGGTAACACCTGTAACCGCCGGCGAAACTCGTCCCGGCCAACCCGGCGCTAGACTCCGCGCATTGCTTCACTGAGCGACAGGAAGGGCGGATCGCCTCTTCGTGCCGGCCGCCGCACGTCGCGGCGGCGCGGCTTTCGCGAGGTGCCATTCGTCTTTCGCGCCGGGAATCGAGCCATGACCAGACTTCTCATCACGCTTGCCCTGATCGGCGGCCTGTCCGGCTGCTACATCGCGCCGCCGTACGGCTACGCGCCCGCGCCGGCCTACTACGGCTATGCGCCGGCGTATTACGCGCCGCCCGTCAGCGTCGGGATCGGCGGCAACTTCCGCATCCGCTGATCGAGCACCGGGCGCGGCGCTGGCCGCAGCCTTTCGCCGGACGATTCGAGCGGATTCGCGTACCGCATGACGGCGGTGCGCTGCACGGTGTGCGCGCGGTTCCTATACTTCACAGGAAAGCGCAATCCGGTGAGGCAGTCATGACAGTCACCCGCAAGGTCGCCGCCCTGTCGGGCATCTCCACGCTCGTCTATCTCGGGCTCGCGGTGCTCGGCAGCGGCGGGTTCGCGGCCTTCTTCTCGCATCCGCCGCTGACGGTCGTCGTCGTCGCGACGCTCGTGATGGCCGTCGCCGCGATGTTCACCGAAGGCAACCTGAGCAGCGGCGAGCGCGAGAACCGCGACAACCGCTGGGTGCTCGCGGCGTTCGGCGTGAGCGGGTTGCTGCTCGCGTACCTGCCGGCGCTGACCGACCGGCTCGACTTCTGGACCTTCGGCGGCGATACGGTGCGCTGGATCGGCGTCGTGCTGTACATCGCGGGCGGCGTGCTGCGCATCTGGCCGGTATTCGTGCTCGGCAAGCGCTTCAGCGGGCTTGTCGCGATCCAGCCGGGCCATACCCTCGTGACCGACGGCATCTACCGCCGCATCCGCAATCCGAGCTATCTCGGCCTGCTCGTCAATTCGGCCGGCTGGGCGCTCGCGTTCCGCTCGGGCGTCGGCGTGCTGCTGGTCGTGCTGACGATGGTGCCGCTCGTCGCGCGGATCCGCTCCGAGGAGGCACTCCTGCGTGCGCAATTCGGCGCCGAATACGACGCGTATTGCGCGCGAACCTGGCGGTTGCTGCCCGGCGTGTACTGACCCCCTTCATTTCTCCGCGACCGTCGTTTCGGCATCCGCCGACGATTCGTTTCCGATGTGTTGCCACGTGTGTCGCAAACCTGCGACGCCGTGCATCGCCGGCCCATTCCTCCGCAGGGCCGGACCCTCGACGAAGCCAATGCCGGCGCGGGTTTGCGGGCATTCCGGCGCGCGTGTTCGAGGTCGCTTATTCGTAAACAACTTGTTACCAGAATGTCCACGGCAAGGATGTGGGACCGGTGCTATTCTTCGCCGCAAGCTCATTGAAATGAATTGGTCCACGGTTCGGCACAATGCCTGACCCGACGTCGATCGATTCAGATCGTCGTACCGAGCGGACCTTCGATAACCAGATTGCGAACAAGGAAGAATACGGGAATGTGGAAGAAAATCGCCCCCGCTCTCGTCGTCGCCGCGCTGACCGGCGCGACCTCGCTGCCGGCATTGGCCGGTGACCTGAACAATGCGCTTGGCGGCGCGCTCGGCGGGGTAGCCGGCGCAGCAGTCGGCGGCGCAGTCGGCGGCAGCACCGGCTCCGTGATCGGCGGCGCCATCGGCGGCGATCGGAAGAGCGTGGGGTAGGGAAAGGGTG
>NZ_JAAGPO010000379.1:0-3874 GCF_017104825.1 Burkholderia sp. Ac-20345
GTCCGGCATCGCTGTACACAGCCAGGCTCCCGGCCTGCCATAACACGCGTTGTTCCCGGCTTCCGTCCGGCAACAACGCGTCGACCTCCGCGAGCGTGGGCGTGTCCTGCGGCGCGTTGGCCGTTCCTGATCCTGACGGCCGTCGTCACCGTATGGAGCATCGCGCCGTTCAAGGCGCTGTTCGCCGCGCACGGTGCACTCGCGTCGACCGTGCTGAAGTTCCATGTGGCGGGGCTCGACCAGCTCGTCATGAAAACCGCGCCGATCGCCGCGACACCGAAGGCGCTCGACGCCGTGCTGAAGATCGATCTCGTGTCGGCAGTGGGCAGCGCGATCCTCGTGACCGCGCTGATCTCGATGGCGCTGCTGCGGATGAAGCCGCGCGACGCGCTCGTCACGTTCGGCGAGACGCTGAAGGAGTTGACGCGCCCGATCCTGTCGATCGGCCTCGTGCTGGCATTCGCGTTCGTCGCGAACTATTCGGGGATGTCGTCGACGCTCGCGCTGATGCTGGCCGCGACCGGCGCGGCGTTCCCGTTCTTCTCGCCGTTCCTCGGCTGGCTCGGCGTGTTCCTGACGGGCTCGGACACGTCGTCGAATGCGCTGTTCTGCTCGCTGCAGCAGGCCACCGCCCATCAGCTCGGCGTGCCCGAAACGCTCGCGGTGGCCGCGAACACGACGGGCGGCGTGACCGCGAAGATGATCTCGCCGCAGTCGATCGCGGTTGCGTGCGCGGCGACGGGCCTCGTCGGCAAGGAGTCGGAGCTGTTCCGCTTCACGGTGCGGCACAGCCTGCTGTTCGCGGTGATCGTCGGGTTGATCACGCTCGCGCAGGCGTACGTGCTGCCGGGCATGGTGCCGTAAGCGGCGCACGCCCCAAAAAACAAAACCCCACGCCCGGATGAGCGTGGGGTTTTTCGTTTCGCCGGTCGATCGCCCGCGTCGGCGGGCGATCGGCTGCGCGATCAGCTGCCCTTCGCGATGCGATCCTGGATGTGCTGCGCACGGCTCGCCGACGACGGGTGCGAGCTCATCATCGAGCTCGCGCCGCCGTCCATCTGCGCGAGCTTCTGGAAGCCGGTGACGAGGCCCTTCTGGGTCATGCCCTTCTGCTTCATCAGGTCGAACGAGTAGTCGTCCGCCGCGCTTTCCTGCGTCTGCGAGAACTGCGCGTTGATGAACTTCTCGGTGATGTCGCCGAGCTGCGAGCTCGACAGGGCCGCCACGCCCGGCGATGCCGCGCCGGCCGCGCTACGCGCCGCGCTCACCGCGTAGGCCGTCTGCATCGCCTTCTTCGAGTGACCCAGTGCAACGTGGCCCATTTCATGACCGATCACGCCGCGCAGCTCGTCGTCGTTCATCAGGTCCATCAGGCCGCTGTACACGCGCACGCAGCCGTTGCCCATCGCCCACGCGTTGACGTCCTTGGTCATGTAGACCTTGTAGTTGATCTTCTGGCCGTTCAGCGTCATGTCGCCGAAGCCCTTCATCACCTTCGTCAGGCGCTTCGCGTACGCGCTGTTCGCCGGCGCGATCTTCGACTCGGCGTCGCTGGACTTGCACGACTCGTTCGACAGGGCGGCGATGTCGCTGTCCGACAGCGTCGCCGCCTTGTACAGGTTCGTCCCCGCCGACGTCAGGCTGTTCGCGTCAAGGCTCTGTACCCCGCCGCACGCGCTCAACAGAAATGCCACGCCACACGCTGCCACCGCTTTCTTGAGTTGCATCCCGGAATCCCTCGATAGTTGTATTTGGGAGCGGCGATTTTGCATAATCCGGCAGAAAATTACCAGATGTTTACATCCGATGACACGTTCATTACTCAGCAGATTGACATGAAGCGGTGCGCCGGCGCGGGATTGACGACGAAAAGCGGAGCAATCGCCGCAGCCGGGCGACGATCGGAACGGGAAACGGGCCGGCTCAGGCCGTCTGGTCGCGGCGTCGCGTCAGCCGCCGCGCGACCAGCAGCGGCAGCCGCACCGCGAAGCCGGCGAACAGGCGCAGGTGCATCCACGCGAGCAGCGCGTTGTCGCGGCCGTAATGGAAATGCGAGACGCCGCCCTCGTGCCGGCCGAAATAGCGCACCGGCGCGTCGATGCGGATCGGCCGCACGCCGGCCCAGCACAGCCGCACGGCCGCCTCGGGATCGAAGTCGAAGCCGCGCATCCACGGCTGGCGGCGCATGATCGCGGCAAGCGGCGCGACCGGATACACGCGAAACCCGTACAGCGAATCGCCGATCCCGGCCCACAGCGTCTCGAGGTCGGCCCATGCGTTCGACAGCCGGCGGCCCTGCACGCGCAACTGCGGCGCGCTCGCGTCGAACTTCGGCACACCCAGCACCATCGCGCCGGGCGCGGCCTGCGACGCGGCCATGAATGCGGGAATCAGGTCGGCCGGATGCTGGCCGTCGGAATCCATCGTCAACACATGCGTGAAGCCGCTCGCGGCGGCCGCGTCGAGCCCGGCGAGCACCGCGGCGCCCTTGCCGCGGTTCTCCGGCAGCACGATCACGCGCAACCCCGGGTCGCGCTCGGCCATCGCCTGCAGCCGTTCGGCGCTGCCGTCGGTGCTACCGTCGACGACGACCCACACCGGATTCCACTGCGCACGGGCATTGCGTACGGTCGTGTCGACCTTGGCGCCCGGGTTGTAGCTCGGAATCAGGACGAGATGAGTGGACGAGGCGTGCAGCTTGGACATGGAAACGGCCGATTGCGAAGACGGGGATCCTGACAAAAGTTTATGACTTGCCGGCGAACGTCGGCAGGCTTCGTCGACGTCGCCCGCGTGCGGGGCCGGTTGCCCGATCGTGAGGCTTTCTCGCTTCATGACAGCCACGCCTCCTCATGACCCGCACTGGCCTCGATCTCGACCAGCAGGTCGTCGCGGCACACGTCCGCATGAACGACGAGCGGGCGCACGCCGGGGCCGGCCGCCTCGCGCAGCACGCGCTCGATCGCGGCCAATGCCGCGGTATCGCCGGCGTCGCGCACGTAGACGCGATAGCTCAGATCGGCGAGCGAGAACGGGCCGTGCCCCTGGCGCGCGGCCTGCTCGAGCACGGCCGCAAGGTTCGCGACCGTCTCGCGCGTTTGCGCGACGACGTCGCCGTGATGCACGGTGCGGTGCCCGACGATGCTCGCGGTGCCCGACACGAACAGCACCGGCGCGGCATCGCCTTCCGACCATGCGGCTGCGCGCGCGAACGTCGGCGCACGCGGGCCGTACTCCGCCGGATAGTGATAAGCGCTGACCTGGCGCGGGTTCTCGACCGGATCGGCCGGCGTGCGGCTCGCGAGGAAATGGATCGCGAGCGGCGCGGCCGGCGATGCATCGCCCGCGACCGGCACGACCGAACCGAGCGCGCATGCGGCCGGCACGCCGCCCGTCAGCGCACGGCGGCACGCGTCGAACGCGTGCTGGCGGCCGATATTGAACTGACGATAGCGCTCGATCCCGAGCTGCACCGCATTGATCGCCGGCACGGTATTCCAGATGCGTAGCGGATGCGGCATGCCAAGCGAATCGAGCACGTCGAACAGCGTGCGGTACGCATCATGCGTCGCGCGTTCGAGCGGCGTGCCGCCGTCGTGCGTTTCGCTCGTCTCGTGCACGACGATGCTGCCGAACACGAGGCCCGCCGTTTCGCTGTACCGATAGTGCAGCGCGCCGCGCCGTTTGCTGCGCAGGTCGCGCGCATGGCATTGCCAGATTTCGCAGACGGCGTCGTCCGGCGCGATGCCGGCACCGAGTAGCGTCATCGGCACCGGCGCGACCGGCAGGTCGGGCACGACATCGGCCAGCATCCGCGCCACCGCGTCCGCAAACCAGAATCGCCGGATCCATCACGAAGTGAAGGAAGGCGAGA
>NZ_JAAGPO010000380.1:0-3978 GCF_017104825.1 Burkholderia sp. Ac-20345
TTGTCGTATGCGAACCGGCGGCGTGTGGAGATCGGCCGCGCGCTCGCGCTGCATCCGCGCCTGCTGCTGCTCGACGAACCGACGGCCGGGATGAACGAGACGGAAACGGCCGAGATGCTGCAGCTGATCCAGTCGCTGAAAACGCGCGGCCTGACCATCCTGCTGATCGAGCACAAGCTCGAACTCGTGATGCGCGTGTCCGATCGCGTGATGGTGCTCGACAACGGCGTGAAGATCGCCGAAGGCGCGCCGCGCGACGTGCGGCACGATCCGCGCGTGATCGAGGCGTACCTCGGCCGCCGCCATGCGGGTGGCGTTCCGGCCGACCGCACGGCACAGGCGGCCGCATGACCGCACATTCTTCCGGACCCGACACGACCATGACCGACGCGCTGCTGAAACTCGAACACCTCGACACGTTTTACGGGCCGGTGCAGGTGCATTTCGACGTGAACTTCGCAGTCGGCCGCGGGCAGATCGTCAGCCTGCTCGGCGGCAACGCGAGCGGCAAGTCGACGACGATGAAGCTGATTCTCGGGCTGATGCGGCCGCGCCGCGGCGTCGTGCGCTTCGACGGTGACGACGTGACGGCGCTCGCGACGCCGCAGCGCGTGCGGCGCGGGATCGCGGCCGTGCCCGAGGCGCGGCGGCTGTTCGGCGACATGAGCGTGCGCGAGAACCTGCTGATGGGCGCGTACACGCGCGGCGACCGCACGGCAGTGGCGGAAGACTACGAACGCGTGCTCGACCTGTTTCCTCGGGTGCGCGAACGGCTGACGCAACGCGCGGGCACGCTGTCGGGCGGCGAGCAGCAGATGCTCGCGATGGCGCGGGCGCTGATGGCGCGGCCGAAGCTGATCTGCATGGACGAGCCGACGATGGGGCTGTCGCCGCTCTACGTCGACAAGGTGCTCGAACTGATCGACGCGATCAACCGGCAGGGCGTGACCGTGTTCATGGTCGAGCAGAACGCGAGCCTCGCGCTGGAGATCGCGCACTATGGGTACGTGCTGCAGACCGGGCGCGTCGTGCTCGAAGGGCCCGCGAAGGCGCTGCTCGACGACGAGCGGGTGCGCGATGCGTATCTCGGCGGGGAGGCGGTGGCGGCGTAGCGGGCGTGGTGGGCGTGGCAAAAAACTGCGATGCACGCGGGATTGTCAGGTAGATTGGCGTTCAGTCGCCATTACCGCCACCGGGAGCGCCGCGCCATGTTGACCTGTTCCGTTCAGAAAGTCGGCTACGCATTCGATCAGCTGGATCCGCAGGGCGCGACGGATTACGCGTCGTTCATGCTGGCTTTCGATGCGTTCCCGTGGGCGGCGCAGCATGCCGAATGGGACGACACGCAGGAAGGGCCGTTTCCGGGCCTCGTGCTGCAGCATGCCGACGATCAGCGGGAATTGTGGGTGACCGCGCTGAGCGACGCGCATGCGGACGGCTTCCAGCTGAATGCCGTCTCGATGCGGATGAAGAAGGGGCTTTTCGGAATCGGCAAGGGAAAGCTGGAGCAGCACGTCGATACGATCGATGTCGATACGCGCGCGGACGTCGACACGTTGTGCCGGCTGTTCTGCGATCGTCAATACGACGAGCTGGACCGTGTGGTTGCGCGGCACGTGGAGCGCAACCGCTTCGATGACGACAGCGACGATTGAGCGCCTGTCGCGCGCGAGCCGACGCTCACCGGTCGGCTCAGGCCCTTTCTGCGCCGATCCCCGCCGCGCGCGGAAACGTCAGCACTACCGCAAACCCGCCCGCATCGGGAAACGCGAACCCGACGCGCCCGCCGTGCGCCTTCATCACTTCCTGCACGATCGCAAGCCCGAGGCCTGACCCCGTGCGCCGCTCGCTGCCGTCCGGTGCGATCCGCACGAACGGCTGCAGCGCGGCATCCCAGTGTTCGCGCGGTATCCCGCGGCCGTTGTCGGTAACGGTCAGCGTCACCGCATCGTCGCCATTGCGTTGCGTCGCGACGGACACGACGATGTCGTCCGCATGACCGTGCAGCAGCGCGTTGTGCAGCACGTTCGACAGCGCTTCCTGCAGGCTGATCGCATCGCCGTCGATCCACGCGAGCGGCGCGTCGCTCGCGAATGCGACGGCGACATCGCGCTCGCCCGCGAGCGGAATCGTGCGGCCGAGCACGTCCTTCGCGAGCGCGACGAGTTCGACGGGTTGCAGCGGCACGGCCTCGGTGCGATGGATCACCATCGCATGATTGAGCAGCTGCCCGGTGAGCCGACCGACGTCCGAGCAGGTCGCGCGCAGCGCGTCGAGCCGCGCTGCGTGGCGCGCGGGATCGGATTCGCCGTCGAGCAGCTCGATCTGCGCGTCGAGTCGCGCGAGCGGCGTGCGCATCTGGTGCGCGGCATCGGCGATGAAGCGCTGCATTGCGTTGATCCGCTCGGCGAGGCGGCGCATCAGCCCGTTGATCGACCCGATGATCGCGTCGATCTCGCTCGGCGTATCGACGGCCACCGGCCGCAGGTCGGCCGGGTCGCGCGCGGCGATGATCGTGCCGATCTGCGCGAGCGGGCGCAGCCCGCGGCGGATCGCGAGGCCGCTCGCGCCGATCGCGAGCACGCTCATCAGCAGGATCAGCGTCCACACCTTGAAACTCATGTCGTTCGTGAGCTGCTGGCGCGCGTTGGTGGTTTGCGCCACCGTCACGAGCGCCCAGCCCGGCGTGCTTTCCTCGGGCATGTAGCGCGCGATGGTCGCGGTGCGGATCCGGTGGCCCTGGTACATGCCGTTCGCGAACGCGGGGCCCTGTTTCGCGGCGGCGAGCGTCGCGGGGCTCGCGAGATCGTTGTAGCCAGCCACGACGATGCCGCGCGAATCGACGACCTTGTAGTAGACGAGGTCGTAGCGCGACAGCGTCGACAGCGCGGCCACCGGTGGATTCAGTGCGAGCACGCCGCCCTGCACGTAGAGGTTTTCCGCGACCTGGATCGAGGCGCCGGCCAGCAACTGGTCGTACGCGCGTTCGGCCGCGACGCCCGCGTAGTAGCGTGCGATCGCCGCGAGTGCGAGCGCGCCGGTCGCGACGACGAGCGCGATGAACAGCAGCGTGCGCCCGAACAGCGTCTTCGGGAACCAGTCAGTGCGCGGCAATCTGATACCCCATCCCGCGCGCGGTACGGATCTCGACCGAGCTGCCCTGCAGCTTCTTGCGCACGCGTGTCACGTACTGCTCGACCGCGTTCGCGGTCGGCTCGTTGCCGAAGCTGAACAGCTGGTTCAGCAGTTCGTCCTTCGAGAAGATGCGCTGCGGCCGGCTCGCGAGGATTTCGAGCAGCGCGAATTCCTGGCGCGACAACGACAGCGGCTGGCCGTCGAGTTCCGCGAGGCGGCTGCTGCGGTCGATCACGAGGCCGCCGAGCGTCAGCACGTCGTTCGCATGGCCGCTGTTGCGGCGCAGGAGCGCCTGCACGCGCGCATCGAGCTCACGGTAGTCGAACGGCTTCACCAGGTAGTCGTCGGCGCCGAGGCCGAGGCCGCTCACGCGGTCGTCGATCGCCGAGCGCGCGGTGACGAGCAGCACGGGCGTCGTGCTGCCCGACGCGCGCAGGTGGCGCAGCACCGTGAAGCCGTCCATGCCGGGCAGGTTCGCATCGAGCACGACGAGGTCGAAGCGCTCGACGCGCAACAGCCCGTTCGCGGTCGCGCCGTCGGTTTCGAGATCGGCGGCATGGCCGAGCCGCGTGAGGCGGCTGCGGATCGCCGCGCCGATTTCGGCATCGTCCTCCACGACGAGAATGCGCATGGTGCCGTTTCGCAGGTGGGTGGGTTAGGGGTTTTCCCGAGGCCGGGATGTCAGCATTTTCTCAGACTCGGTCGATAACCTGTGTCGAGCCGGAAGTTGCAAGGACGGCCATTAATACCAGAACCACAGGAGACGGCAACATGCAGCAGCAAACGGGCGCGACGAACGCGCGGCGCAGCGCGCCGCCGGCCTGCGCTCGCCGGTGCGGCGAA
>NZ_JAAGPO010000381.1:0-4063 GCF_017104825.1 Burkholderia sp. Ac-20345
TACCTGCGCTGCTGGTACCGGATCGACGCGGATCCGCTGAAGCCCGCATCGACCTACGAATGGGCGCTCAACCCCGCCGGCGGCGACTGGTATCGCGTGCCCGGCTACTGGTGGGCGGACGGCATCACGCAGTGGAAGAACATGTTCTACAGCACGACGACGCAGGACACGCTCGCCGACGTGTGCCGCAAGACGCTCGCCGCGAAAGGCATCAAGTCCGACCTCGTGCAGGCGGTCGCGGCGAACAACGCGCTGTCGTTCAACTACACGGTGTGGACCATCGATGCCGCGCAGCAGGACGCGCGCGTCAACAAGCTGATCGTGTTCGGCGACAGCCTGTCCGACACGCAGAACATGTTCAACGCGAGCCAGTGGAAGCTGCCGAACGCCACGAGCTGGAATGCGGGGCGCTTCAGCAACGGCCCGGTGTGGGCCGAATATCTCGCGAACGCGCTGCGGCTGCCGTTCTACAACTGGGCGATCGGCGGTGCGGCGACCGACCAGTACCTCGTCGTGCCGGGCCTCGTGCAGCAGATCGACTCGTGGCGCGAATACATGGACCGCGCGCCGGATTACCGGCCCGCCAACACGCTGTTCGCGGTGTTCGCGGGCGGCAACGACCTGGTGAACTACGGGCGCTCGCCCGAGCAGGCGGCAAATGCGGTGCGCGACAGCCTCGAGCGGCTCGCCGCGGCCGGCGCGACGCGGATCATGCTCGTCACGCTGCCGGACGTGTCGCGCGCGCCGGTGTTCGCGACCCGCACCGACACGGCAAGCGTCGCCGCGCAGGTCAAGGACTACAACCGGCGCCTCGCCGACGCGGCCACCGCGCTGCGCGCCCGCTACGGCGCGACGCTGCGGCTCGAGGTAATCGATGCGTACGCGCTGTTCGACGACCTGCTGAGCCACCCGGCCCAGTACGGCTTCGACGATGCGAAGCGTTCATGCCTCGACATCCCGAAACCGTCGTCGCTCACCTACCTGAGTGCGCAGACGCCGCGTGCGGACTGCCGCGATCCGGCGCGCTTCGTGTTCTGGGACACGCTGCACCCGACGACGCGCACGCATGCGTGGCTCGCCGAGCGGATGGCGCCGCTGGTGCGTGCGCGCCTGCTGAACTGACCGGCGCGGGCGGCAGTGCCTACAGCAGCGGACACGCGGTGACCTGCGTGCCGCGCTCCACGCACAGCCGCTCGTAGTCGCGCAGGTACGCGCGCTCGTCGTCGTCGAGCAGGTCGAGATCGATCAGGTCCCAGTCGTAGCCGACCGTCACGATGTTCTCGAACGTGACGGTGTCCGGCTGCGCGTCGTCCCGGTGGATGATCACGATGTTCTCGATCCGCACGCCGCCCTTGCCCGGCACGTAGATGCCCGGCTCGACCGAAATCACCGCATTCGGCACGAGCCCGTACTTCGCGCCCGGCGCGAACCGCACGCCGCCCTCGTGCACGTGAATCCCGACGCCGTGCCCGGTGCCGTGGCCGAAATCGTGGCCGTGGTCGCGACACACCTGCCGCACGACCGCATCGACGTCACCGCCCTTCGCGGTGCTCGGGAAGCGCGTGACGAGCCCCTTGATGCAGGCCTTCAGCGCGACCGTGTAGATCTCGCGCTGCCACGGCTGCGCGACCGTATCCGGGTCGGTCCGGCGCAGCACCACGCGCGTGCAGTCCGTCGCGAAGCCGGCTTCGTAATAGGCGCCGCTGTCGAGCAGCACGAGTTCGCCTTCCGTCAGCTCGACGTCGGCGCTCGCCGCCGTGTAATGCGCGAATGCGCTGTTCGCGCCGTTCGCCGCGATCGACGGAAACGTCAGCGCAACCGCCGAACGCGCGCCGTACGCGTCGTTGATCGTGCGCGCCAGGTCGTATTCCGTATGGCGTGCGCCCGGCTCGCCGGCCTTCGCCCAGCGCATCGTCTCGGCGATCGCCGCGGAACTGCGCGCGAACGCGTCGCGGAACCGGTCGAGCACCGCCGGCGTCTTGCCGGCCCGCATCGCCTCGACCGGGTTGAAGTCGGCATGCCGCGCCTGCGGCCACACGCGCTTCACCGCGTCGACGAGCGCGCAGTTCACCGATTCGAAGCCGTAGCACACGTGCTCGACCGCGAACGGTGCGAGAAAGCGCTCGAGCGCCGCGACATCGCGCCGGATCACGTGCAGCGCCGGATACGACTCGAGCGTGACTTCGCAGCGGTCGCAGCCTTCCGGCAGGAACAACGCCACCTGCCCGCCGACCGCGAACAGGAAGCCGAGGTGCGACGACGCATTCGGGATGTGATAGCCGCGACTGTTCAGCAGATACGCGAGGTCGTCCGATGCGCAGGTGAAGAACGCGGTCTTGCCGTCCGGCGCGCCGGTATGCGCGGCGAGCTTGCGGTTCAGTGCGTCGAGGTTCTGCGCGACGCTCAGGCCGGTCATCGATTCCGGCACCTCGAAAATCGGCCGCTCGACGACCCAGCCCGGCAGCGCGATCGCGCGATCGATCTCCCGATCGGCGAGACTCGTCCAGTCGAGCGACGCGGCCTGCGTCTGTTCGAACAGACGATCGCGCTGCGCGACGCTGATCCGCAGCGCGTCGTAGCCGACCCGTGCGAGCCGGCTGCCGTGCGCGACCAGCCAGTCGGCCATCGCCTGCCAGATCGTCACGTTCATCTCGAGCTTTTCGATGCGCACGCGCGCCGGATCGCACTGCTGCTCGGCCTGCAGGTGATAGCGGCCGTCGACGAACAGCACGAACGGGGGCAGATCGAGCGCCTGCGCGGTCGCCGCGCTCAGGAAGATCCCGCAGCCGGCCGAGCCGTCGAAACCCGACACCGCGTAGCGCGGGTTGTTGGCGAGCGGCAGGTACTCGGTCACGTATTCGTCCTGCGACGTGACCAGCACCGCGTCGAGCCGCGCGGCATCGAGCAGGCGCGACAGGCCCGCCTGCGTGTCGACGACGGATGCGTCGTACGGGGGAAGGCCGGAGAAGCTGTATTTCAGTCGATCGATCATCGGAAGCCCGTTATGCATTGTTGTCGGCGGCCGGCGGTGACGCGGCGGGGGGCAGGCCCGAGGCGGGCCTGATGCGGCACGGCGCCGCCGCACGGCGGACGCCCGGCCCGGCGTGGTGCCGGGCCGCCATGCCGTTCAGGCAGCGGGGCCTTAAAAATTTTCGTCTCACTTAACTTTGTTTGATGCGCGCGACAGAATCTAGAGCACTCCGAAATTGAGGTCAAGCTAAAATTTTCGTAGGGCTAAAATCGGCGCGGCGCCTGCGCATCCCGGCACAACATGAATTCGTCCGGCGACACCGCGCGGTACAATGCGCCGGCATCGCCGTACCGACGGCCGTGCTTCGTGCGATGCGCGCAAATCATTGTCCGCAGACCGCACCGCCCGTCCGCTCGCCACCCGACTCGTTGCGACGAAAGAGATTCATGGATTCAGACATCATGCGCATCGGCCAGCGCATTCGCCGCCTGCGCCGGGAAGCGAAGAAGACGCTGCTGGAAGTCGCGACCGAAGCGAAGCTGTCGGTCGGGTTCCTGTCCCAAGTCGAGCGCCATCTCACGGGCATCTCGCTGTCGTCGCTCGTCAACGTCGCGAAGGCGCTCGGCGTGCCGCTCGGCGCGCTGATCGACCAGCCGCGCCAGGCACAGCCCGATTCGTACGAGGGCCGCCGCAAGCCGTACGCGCTCGACGCCAGGTCGCAGTGGTACGAGCGCCTCTCCACCACGTTCGACGGCAGCCAGATCAACGCGCTCAAGGTGCAGATGATGGAAGGCTACCGCTCGGAATGGGTCGCGCACGGCGGCGACGAGTTCGTGTACGTGCTGGCCGGCCGGATCTGCTACACGGTCGGCAAGAAGGATTACCCGCTGTCGCCCGGCGACTCGCTGCATTTCGACGCGCGCAAGCGGCATCGGGTCGCCAACGTGGGCGACGGGCCGGCCGAGGTGATCGCGGTCGGCACGCTGCCGCTGTTCGACGACCGTGGCGCGGGGTTCGTCTCCGCGACGATGGACATCGGCAAACCTGCGCCCGTCGGGCGCGCCGCGCCGGGCGAGCCGCGCGCGAGCCGCC
>NZ_JAAGPO010000382.1:0-4016 GCF_017104825.1 Burkholderia sp. Ac-20345
GACGCGCGTCAGCCGGCCGCGAAGGACGCGTCTGCAACGGGCGAGCGCGCGCCGCGTCGCGAGCGTCCGCCGCGCGCCGTCGTCGCACCGAACCCCGTCCCGCCGATCACGTATCCCGAAAGCCTGCCCGTGTCGGGCAAGCGCGACGAAATCGCGCGCGCGATCGCCGGTCATCAGGTGGTCATCGTCTGCGGCGAAACCGGCTCGGGCAAGACCACGCAGCTGCCGAAGATCTGTCTCGATCTCGGCCGCGGCCTCGGCGCCGGCGGCACGGGCCTGATCGGCCATACGCAGCCGCGCCGCCTCGCCGCGTCGTCCACCGGCCGGCGGATCGCCGAGGAACTCGGCACGCCGTTCGGCGAAGTGGTCGGCTACAAGGTGCGCTTTACCGACAATCTCGCGCCGGGCGCGTCCGTGAAGCTGATGACGGACGGCATCCTGCTCGCCGAGACGCAGACCGACCCGTTGCTGAAGGCGTACGACACGCTGATCATCGACGAGGCGCACGAGCGCAGCCTGAACATCGACTTCCTGCTCGGCTACCTGAAGGAAATCCTGCCGAGACGGCCGGACCTGAAGCTGATCGTCACGTCCGCGACGATCGACGCCGATCGCTTCGCGCGCCATTTCGGCACCGACGAGCGCCCGGCGCCCGTGATCGAGGTGAGCGGGCGGCTGTATCCGGTCGAGATGCGCTACCGCCCCGTGGCCGAGGATCGCCTGGCGGTGAAGCACGCCGAAGGCACGGCCGGCCGCGACCGCGTGAAGACCGCGCGCGAAGCCGAGCGCGACCTGATGGACGCGATCGTCGACGCGGTCGACGAGCTGTGCCGCGAAGGCCCCGGCGACGTGCTGGTGTTCCTGCCCGGCGAGCGCGAGATCCGCGAAGCCGCCGAAGCGCTGCGCAAGCACCACCCGCCGCACACCGAGATCCTGCCGCTGTTCGCGCGACTCTCGGCGGCCGACCAGGACAAGGTGTTCAAGGCGTCGAACGCGCGCCGGATCGTGCTCGCGACCAACGTGGCCGAAACCTCGCTGACGGTGCCGGGCATCCGCTACGTCGTCGATACCGGCCTTGCGCGCGTGAAGCGCTATTCGTACCGGAACAAGGTCGAGCAGCTGCAGGTCGAGTCGATCTCGCAGGCGGCCGCGAACCAGCGCGCGGGCCGTTGCGGCCGCGTGGCCGACGGCGTCTGCATCCGCTTGTATGAGGAAAGCGACTACCAGGCACGCGCGCGCTTCACCGATCCGGAAATCCTGCGCTCGTCGCTCGCGTCGGTGATCCTGCGGATGAAGTCGCTGCACCTGACGGCGATCGAATCGTTCCCGTTCCTCGAGCCGCCGCCCGGCCGCGCGATCGCGGACGGCTACCAGTTGCTCAACGAGCTCGGCGCGGTCGACGACGACAACGCGCTGACGCCGCTCGGCCGCGAACTCGCGCGGCTGCCGCTCGATCCGCGCGTCGGCCGGATGATTCTCGCCGCGCGCGACCAGCAATCGCTGCGCGAGGTGCTGATCATCGCGAGCGCGCTGTCCGTGCAGGACCCGCGCGACCGCCCGATCGAAGCGCAGGAGCAGGCCGACCAGGCACACCGCCGGTTCGCCGACGAGCGTTCCGAGTTCCTGCAGTGGCTGAAGATCTGGGCGTGGTTCGAAGAGGCGGTCGCACACAAGAAGTCGAACCGCCAGCTTGTCGACGCATGCCGGCAGAACTTCCTGTCGCACCTGCGGCTGCGCGAGTGGCGCGACGTCCATTCGCAGCTGCTGACGGTCGTGCGCGAGCACGGCTGGCGGCTGAACGAAGTCGAGGCGACCTACGAACAGGTCCATCTGGCCCTGTTGACGGGCCTGCTCGGCAACCTCGGCATGAAGGCCGACGACGATCCGCACTATCTCGGCGCGCGCGGGATCAAGTTCTACCTGTGGCCGGGCTCCGTGCTGGCGAAGAAGGCCGGCCGCTGGGTGATGGCGGCCGAGCTCGTCGAGACGAGCCGGCTGTACGCGCGCTGCCTCGCGAAGATCGAGCCCGAATGGGTCGAGAAGATCGGCGCGCACCTGCTGAAGAAATCGCTGTCGGAGCCGCACTGGGAAAAGCGCCCGGCGCAGGTCAGCGCGTACGAGCGCGCGACGCTGTATGGGCTGCCGATCTACCACCGCCGGCGCGTCGCGTTCGGCAAGCAGGATCCGTCGCGTGCGCGCGAGCTGTTCATCCGCGGTGCGCTGGTCGAAGGCGAGTTCGACACGAAGCTGCCGTTCTTCGCGCATAACCGCAAGCTGCTCGCCGACATCGAGCAGCTCGAGCACAAGTCGCGCCGCCAGGACGTGCTGGTCGACGACGAGCTGATCTACGCGTACTACGACCAGGCGATTCCGGAAGGGATTCACACGGGCGCCGCGTTCGAGCGCTGGTATCGCGACGAGGTGAAGAAGGGCGGCCAGGCGGAAGACAGGCAGCGCCTGCTGTACCTGTCGCGCGACGACCTGATGCGCCACGAGGCGGCCGGCGTGACGACCGAGCTGTTCCCGAAGCGCGCGACGATGGCCGGCGTCGAGATGGCGCTCACGTATCACTTCGAGCCCGGCACACCGCGCGACGGCGTGACGCTCGCGGTGCCGCTGTATGCGCTGAACCAGGTCGACGCGCGCCGCTGCGAGTGGCTCGTGCCCGGGATGCTGAAGGAAAAGGTGCAGTTGCTGCTGAAATCGCTGCCGCAGAAGCTGCGCCGGCACTGCGTGCCGCTGCCCGAGTACGCGGCCGGCTTCGTCGAGCGGATGGGCCGCGAGCGCTTCGGCGCGGGCGGGCTCGTCGAGGCGCTGATCGCCGACGTGCGCGGCGAGACGCAGGTCGCGATGAAAACGGCCGACTTCAAGCTCGAGACGCTGCCCGCGCACCTGTTCATGAACTTCAAGGTGATCGACGAGCACGGCCGTCAGCTCGCGATGGGGCGCAATCTCGCGCAGCTTCGCCAGGAGCTGGGCGCGCAGGCGCAGCAGCAGTTCCAGAAGATCGCGGCGGCGTCGACGATCGCGGCCGGCGGCGATGCCGATGACGGCCAGGCAATCGGCCAGGCGCCGTCGGCGGTTGCCACGACCGGTGCCGCCGGCCGCAACGCGAAGGCCGGCAAGGGCGCGGCGCCGCAGACGGCCGCTCCGGCGGAAGCCGGCGCGACGGCGCTGTACGAGAACCTGACGACGTGGAATTTCGGCAAGCTGCCCGAGCTGCTGGAGATCCGCCGGCGCGGCCAGACGCTGTACGGCTACCCGGCGCTCGTCGATCGCGGCACGCACTGCGACGTCGAGGTGTTCGATTCCCCGGAGGAGGCCGCGCGCATCCACCGGGCCGGCCTGCGGCGGCTGTTCGCGCTGCAGCTGAAGGAGCCGATCAAGTTCCTCGAGAAGAACCTGCCGGGCCTGCGCGAGATGGCGATGCAGTACATGTCGCTCGGCACGCAGGACGAGCTGCGCGACCAGCTGATCGACACGGCGCTCGACCGCGCGTGCCTGCAGGACCCGCTGCCCGACGACGACGCGAGCTTCCACGCGCGCCGCGACGAGGGCCGGAGCCGCCTGAACCTGCTCGCGCAGGAAATCGCGCGGCTGGTCGGCCAGATCCTGGCCGAATACGCGGGGCTCGTGAAGAAGCTGGCGCAGGCGAAGCCGTTCGCGCAGGCCCACGCGGATCTGCAGCAGCAGCTCGCCGCGCTGGTCGGCAAGCGCTTCGTGATCGATACGCCGTACGCGCAACTGGCGCACTTCCCGCGCTACCTGAAGGGGATCGCGCTGCGGATCGACAAGCTGAAGGCCGATCCGGCGCGCGACGCGAAGCAGTCGGCCGACCTGTTGCCGCTCGCCCAGCAATACCAGCGCGCGGTGTCGCAGCGCGGCGGCGTCGCCGATTCGCGGCTTGCGGAATTCCGCTGGCTGCTCGAGGAATTGCGGATTTCGCTGTTCGCGCAGGAACTGCGCACGCCGATGCCTGTCTCTGTCAAGCGTCTGCACAAGGTCTGGGAGTCGAT
>NZ_JAAGPO010000383.1:0-4135 GCF_017104825.1 Burkholderia sp. Ac-20345
TACGCGTGCCGGCGCCGGCCGGCTCGTCTGGTTCGGCGGTGCGGGCGCGCAGTGCCTGCGCATCGGCGCTGCGCCGGTCGCTGCGCGCAGCGGACGTGCGGTTCACCTCGGTTTCGTCGTGCTGTTGATCGACGCGCGCGCGCTCCTGGCTCGTACGCTGCGTGCTGCGGGCGTTGCTCGCCGTGCTCGCCGTTTCGCCCTCGGCGGCAGTCTGTTCGAGGCTGCGCGGCCCCTGCGCTTCGGTGTCGTTCGCTTGCCGGATCGCATCGCGCGTTTGCGCGATCGCATGGTCGAGGAGCGCGAGCTTCGTCTTCGCGACGATGTTCGGCGTCGTGCTCATCTCGCCGTCCGGGCCGAACGACAGGCGCTCGCCGGTGCCCGTCACGTCGTCGACGCGCGTGCCGTTGGTCCAGGCCTTCGGCGACGCCTTCACGACGGACAGCGTACCGTCTTCGCCGAGCACCACGGTTTCGCCGGGTGGCATCTGCTTGCTCGAGACCTTGTCGAGCACGCGGATCGGCTTGTTGTCGTAGGTCAGGATCTTGTCGCCGACCATCAGCATGCCTTCGGGCGACACCTTCACGGCGTCGCCATCGAGTGTCGCGCGGGTGCGGCCGTACGCGAGCGACGACGCGTCGCCCTTGTTCAGGATCTGGCCGAGCAGCTTGCTGTCGACCGTGACGGTTTCGCCGTCGGTCGTGCGGATCGGCACCGGCCGGCCCGAGCGGATCCGCTGCGACGTGACCGCGCGCTCCTTGAGGCCGCCGGCGGCCATCAGCGCGACGTTGGTGAGCCCGGCCTTGAGTTCCTCGCCGGCTGCCTTCTTGTTGCCGGTGAAATAGTCGACGCCGGCTTCGCCGAACGCCTCGACCGCGCCGCCGACGCCGGTCACGAGCGCGGTCGCCTTCGCGCCAGTGGTGAGCAGCGACGCGACTTTCGGCGTGCGCGTGAGCGCCGTCACGGCGCGCGTGAACAGCTTGCTGCCGGCGAGCTTCGCGGCGCCCGCCGCGCCCATCGGCACGAGATTGATGAAGTCGGCGCGCGCGCCCGCGTCGGTGAACGGGTTGATGCTGCGGCCGTGCTCGATGCGCGTCGCGATGTCGAGCCCGGCGCTCGTCATCGTCGAGCCGATCGCCGTGTACATCATCGTCGCGCCGAGGACGTTCAGCGGCACGCCGACGATCGCGCCGATTCCGGTGCCGTCGAGCAGCCCGCCGAGGCCTTCGAGCGCCATCCCGCCGAGCATCATGCCGATATTCGCGCCGGTGCTGGTCAGTGCGCCGAGGAAACTGTCGAAGCCGCTTTCGTGATGCGCGGCCCTCGATACGAGCTGCAGCGTGCCGTCCGCGTTGTGGCCGGTCGCGATATCGACGGTGCCGTCCTTCGAGAGTTCGTTGTTGTTGATGTAGTCGTTGATGTCGTTGTACGTGCTGCCCGTTTCGTCGACGTATTGCGTGCCGTCCTTGCCGGTGACCTTGAAGATCGCGCTCGTCGTCATGCCGGCGTCCTTCGCCGCATACACCATCGGCAGCACGCTGACCTGCGTGTTCGCGCCGCCGCCGGCCGACAGCAGCGTGTCGCGCACGGTGTTGATCGTCTTCAGCTTGTCCTTGTCGGTGAAGCGCGCGACGTCGTCGCTCGTCGGCGATACGGGATCCGAACCATCGCTCGCCGATGCGGTGTTCTGCACGTCCGGCTGCATCCCGAGCGCGACGCCGATCAGGTTGCGCTGCTCGTTGTCGGTCAGCTTGCCGAATGCGATCGTGTTGCCGTTCTGCGTGCTCGCGCTCGCCGCGTCGAGCAGCGAGTTCGACAGCTCGCCGCGATGGGCCTCGTAGAAGTCGTGCAGCGCCTTCCGGTAGTCGTTCCCGGCGTCGGAGTCGGGCGCCGCGTAGCGCAGCCGCTCGTCGAGCCCCGCGTCGAACTGGTCCATCAGCACCTGCTGGTGCGACGTCTCGCCCAGCAACTGCAGGCGCTGTACCGCGTTGTCCGCCTGCGTGACGGCCGCCTTCGCCTTGTCGAGCTGGTCCTGGTACAGGTTCGGGCGCGGCGTCGACGGCGCCGGGATCATGTCGTCGCCCGCGACGGTGCGAAAACGCACGGGCGGCGGATTGGCGGCCGCCCAGTCGTCGTACTGCTGCTGCACCGACGCAAGCGTGCTCTTCGCGCCCGTCTGCTGGATGCGTGCCTGCGACAGCGCGGCCTGGGTCGCGCGCTCGTTGACCGAATCCGACAGCCGGCTGTCGGCCGCGCGGATCGCGCCAGCCACCACCTGCAGGCGTTTCGCGTCGAGCATCGTCGGGCCCGTCGGCGCCGCCGGCGTGGCCGTCGATTGCGGCAGCGCGAAGGGCGTGGTGAGCGACTGCGGTAATCCGCCGTTCGCGGTCGACAGCGACGGCGCCGGCAACGGTGATGCCGTCGGCAAGGTCGGCGTGGCGGCGGGCGTGGCGGTCGCGGCGGTCGACAGCGACGGCGCGGGCTGCGCCGGCAAGCCGTTCGCGGTCGACAGCGGCGGCGCAAGGAACGGTGACTGCGCGGCCGGTTTCGTGAAGATCGAGCGCGCGTTGACCTGCGCCTGGATCTGCGACGCCTGATCGTCGTACTGCTGCGCGAGCGTTGCGCCGTAGGTGGCGATGAAGCCGTCGTGCGCGATGCCCGCCTGCTGCTGCGCCTGCGTCAGTTTCGCGTACGCGTCGCCCACGTCGAGATCGACCTGCGGGTCCTTCAGCGTCGAATTCGGGTTGGCCTTGTGCCAGGCGTCGGCCGCCTGGGTCTTCTTCGTGTAGTCGGCCTGCAGCGTGTCGACCTGCTGCTGCGCGGACAGCATCTGCAGGTAGCTGCCGCTCGTGTTCGCGGCCGTCTGTGCGCGGGCGAGGGCGGTCTTCGCGTCCGATACCGCGTTCGCGACGATCACCGTCGGCCCTTCCTTGCCGCTGGCCGCATCGTAGCGCTGCTGCGCAGTCGTGAGCGCCAGGCTGTCGTTCGCCGCGCCGGCCGCGGCGTTCGCGTAGTTCGCATCCTTCGCGGCCGCCGTGACGGCCTGCTGCGCGGCGTCCTGCGAAGCGGGCGCATCGGGCATCGTGACCTGCAGCTCCAGCGGCTGGAGCGCGTCGTTCAGCCGGCCGACGCCCGCGTCGAGCGCGCTCTTGTAATCCGGATCGGCGAGGTACGACTGGAATTGCGTGTACGCGAGATTCGAATTCGCGACGTCCGCGTAATACTTCGACGCGCCGACCGCGGCCGTTGCGCTGGCCGTCTGCCAGTCGTCGTAGAGCCGGGTCTGCAGCGGGTTCTTGCAGTCGCCCGGCTGCGGCACCCAGTTCGGATCGTTCGCGTGATCGGGAAACGCGGCCAGCAGCGCCTTGAACTGCTGGTCGGCGGCGTGCTGCGCGTCGCCCGGGTCGGTCACCTTGCCGGAGTCGTCGATCTTCATCCCGGCCGGCATGTCGGCGTTCGCCTGTTCGCCGTACAGGATCATGTAGCCCGCGTCGGTCGTCACGTTCAGGTCGCGCTGCGCGCTGTCGGCGGCGGTGCGTGCCTTCGCGTAGGCATCCTGAGCGGTCTTGCGGTCGTCGGGTGTCGACTCGGGATCGCGGTTCGTGAGCCGCAGCACGTTCTGCGCGCCCTGCAGCGATTGCGACGCGTTGTCGTATTGCGTTTGCGCGTCCTGGATCGCCTTCTGCACGGCGCGCGTCTTGTCGTTTTCGACCGTGATGTCGGGCGGCGGCACCGTGTACTGCGCGGCCATGCTCTGGACCAGCGACGTCGCGGACGCGATCTCGGCGTTGGTCGGCTTCGACGGATCGGTGGACGGCGTGGCCGTCACGGGAATCGGCGGCGCCACGCTCGGGTTCGCGGGGCCGGCCGACGGACCGTCCTGCTTGGGCGGGGGCGGAGGCGGGGGCGGCGGCGCGACGACCGGGTTCAGCGTTTCCGACAGGAAACGCTGCCAGTTGACGCCCAGTCCCAATCCGTCGATCAACAGCATGCTTGTCTCCCTTGAACCGCGCGGCGCACGGCGCCTGCGCGCCGCGATGCGATCCGACGAGTGTAGGGACACGGGTTGCGGCCGGATCGCTGCTGTTTCGTAGCGCCGCGGCGCGGCCGGCGCGCGGGCGCGCCGCACGCTACGAGA
>NZ_JAAGPO010000384.1:0-4115 GCF_017104825.1 Burkholderia sp. Ac-20345
GCGCGGGCCTCTTCAAGTTCCTTCTGTAGCGCACGTTTTTCGTCGGCAGCTTCTTGCCGAACTGCTGCGACTTCCTTGGTCGCGTTCTTGTGCGCGATGTTCCATACCTTCGTGATCGCTTCCATGGGCGGCCGCCTCGTCGTCGCACCCGTAGTGCAGCACCGCGTCGCCCGCATCGTCGTGATATTCACGCGCGTCGGGCAGCGCGGACGCGGGCGGCTCGCGCAACCCGCCGTCGTTCAGAAACGGACAGAACACGATCGCGTATTCGAGGCCTTTCGACTTGTGCACGGTGACGATCTGCACGAGGTTGCGATCGGATTCGAGCCGCAACTGCGCTTCCTCGCCGCCGCCGTCGAGCCGTTGCGCGGCGAGCCAGCGCAGCGTCGGCGCGATGCCCGGCTGCGCGGACGCGCGTGCCTGCGTCAGTTCGGCCAGATGGTTGATGTCGGTCACGCGGCGCTCGCCGTCCGCGCCGGCCATCAGCCGCTCGGCAATCCGCAACTCGCGCGTGAACGTGCGCCACATCACCGCGAAGCCGCGTTCACGCCACAGCAGCCGGTACCGCGAGAAGCGCTCGACCCAGCTCATCGCGTCGGCGCTATCTACCGCTGATGCGTCACGTTGCGCATCGCCGTCGCCCTGCTCCATCCGCCACAGCGCGCCGGCATCGAGTCCGAACCAGTCGGATGCGAGCGCCGCGCGCAAGCGCCGCAGGTCGCCCGGGGCATCGATCGCCGCCAGCACGCGTTCGAGCTGCTCGGCGTCGCCGGTCGAGAACACCGAGGCCTGCGCCAGTTCGACGCTGCCGATGCCCCACGTGGCCAGCACGCGCTTCACGAGACTGCCCTGCCGGTGTGTCTGCACGAGCACCGCGATATCGCCCGGCGACAGCGGCGTATCGCCGAGCCGCGCGCGCCCTTCGCGCGCGCCGCGCATCAGCCGCGCAATCTCGGCCGCACAGGCCTGGGCGGCCTGCGCCTGCGCATCGCGCTTGAGCAGCGTGCCTTCGCCGCCCGGCAACGCCCAGACCCGGAAATCGCCGGCCGGGCCCGGATCGGTCTCATCGACGAACGGCGCGCGCACGCGCGTGCCGGCGCGCACCGCGTAATAGTCAAGCCCGTCGAGCACGAACGCGCGCGGATTCGACATGAAGAAGCGGTTGCACGCATCGACGATCGAGGGCGTCGAACGCTGGTTGACCGCGAGCGTATAGCACGCGCTCGCCCGTTCACGCGCGGCAAGATAGGTATGCAGATCGGCTGCGCGGAAGCTGTAGATCGCCTGCTTCGGATCGCCGACGAGAAACAGCGGGCCGCCCGGCGCGAAGATCCGGTCGAAGATCGCGAACTGCAGCGGGTCGGTATCCTGGAACTCGTCGATCAGCGCGGCCGGATAGCGCGCGCGCAGCGTCTCGGCGAGCCACGGATGCGCATGCAGCGCGTGGTACAGGTTCGCGAGCAGGTCGTCGAACGAGACGATACGCCGCGTGCGCTTGCGCTCGGCCAGCTCGCCCGGCGCCATGTCGAGCCATTCGGCGATCAGCGCGAGCCAGCGCGCGCGCTGCGCGGCCTCGGCCGCGGCCACCGCCGCTTCGAGCGCGTCGGCCACGTCGAAGAATGCGTGTTCGGGCGTCGCGCCGCCTTTTTTCGTCGCCTTCACGAGCGCGGTACGCGTGAGCTTCAGCGCGGCCTTCGGCAGCGCAGCCGTCGCGTCGCCCTGCGCGAAATGCGCGGCCCATGCGGCAAGCGCATCGGCAACCGCTTCGGGTTTGTGCGAGCGCTGGTTGAGCGCGGGCTGCGCGGTGCGCAGCAACGCATCGATCGCGTCGCGCTCGGCCGCCCACATCCGCGCGGCCTCGGCGAAACATTCGGCCGCGGCGGCCTCGGCCGATTCGTCCGGCTCGGTCACGCCGTCCCAGCGCAGCGCGGCGAGCGGCTTCTTCAGCCGGCGCGCAAGCTGCGCATCGAGCGCGGCCGGGCCGGCGCCCGATTCGACGAGCCAGATCGCGAAGCCCGGCCAGCGCGCAGCCGCCGGTTCGACGCGCGTGCGCCAGAAATCCGCTGCCAGTTCGAAGCGAAGCGAAGCGTCGTCGGCCTCCATGTCGAACGCGAACGGCATCGCGGCCGCGAACGGCGCTTCCTGCAGCGCGCGCTGGCAGAACGCGTGGATCGTATGGATCGCGGCCTGATCGAACGCGCGCAGCGCACGCCGGATCCGCTTCGCGGCCGTTTCGGGATCGAGCTCGCCGCTTTCGCCGAGCGTGGTTTCGAGCAAGCGCTCGATGAACGGATCGCCGCCGTCGTCGCCCGTGTCGAGCGCATGCGCAAGCTGCGCGAGCCGGCCGCGAATCCGCTCGTGCAGCTCGGCGGTCGCCGCTTTCGTGAAGGTCACGACGAGGATTTCATCCGCGCCGAGATCCTTTTCCAGCAACAGGCGCACATACAGCGCGCAGATGTTCCAGGTCTTGCCGGTGCCGGCCGACGCCTCGATCTGGTTGACGCCGTCGAGCGGGCACGCGAACACGTCGAGTTCGAGCGCCTGCTGCGGCTGCGACACGGCACTCATGCGACCTCCTTCAGATGCTCGACGAGCGGATCGAACACGAGCCGCGCGAGTGTGCCGAACGGCTCGTCGAGCGATGCATGCGCACCGCGCCACGCGATCGCGATGGCCGGATCGTCGGCTTCGCTCACGACGCGCTCGTTGATCCAGACACTCGCGGCCTTGGCTTCGCCGTCGGACACCCTCGCCCACGCGCTGCGCGGGAAAAACCGCAGCGGCATGCGCCGCCCCGCGCGAAACAGCGCGGCCAGCGGCGCGAGCCGCTCGAGCGGCGCCGCGACGGGCGTCAGCTCGAATGCACCGCCGCTGCCGAACCACAACGTGCGGCGCGGGCCGCCCGGCTCGATCGCGCAGTAGACGAGGTGCGCGAGCCACGCGGACAGGTAGTCGCGCGCACTCGGCCGCGCATAGCGGTAGATGATCTGCCCGGCCGGCGTGAGCCGGTTCAGCGTGCCGTGCAGTTCGAGCGGCGCGCTCACCGCGTCGCCCGACAGCAGCGCGTCGTCGGCGCCGAACAGCGCCTGTTCGGTGTCCGGCCAGGCCGGTACGACGGTGAGCGTGAACGGCCGCCGCTCCATCCCGTCGGCCAGCGCCCGGCGCACGTGCGACGCGAGTTGCGTCATCGAGCCAAGCGCCTGGTCGCGCCACACGGCGCCCGTCGCGCCGCCCGGCAGTTCGGGGCTCGCATCCGCAATGCGCAGCGCGTGATCGTGCACGCCGCCCTCGTCCGACTCGATCAGCAACGGGAGCACGCGCTCGGCGAGCGCGTCGCTGCCGGAGAAATCGAGCGCGAACGGCTCGGTATCGAGCAGTTCGGCCTGCGCGTCGGCGAGCACGATGCCGAGCCGCGCGCGCAGCAGCGCACGCGCGGGATGGCGCCAGAAGCGTTCGAATTCGCTGAATGCGACAGGCTCGACCGGTTCGGCCGGTAGCGGCTGCGCGAAGAACGGCAGCTCGCGCGGCCCGTCGCGCGACGCCTCGGCGGCCAGCAGCGTCGCGAGCGTCGCACGCTCGGCATCGTAGGAAACGAGTTCGCTGCCGGGCTGGAAATACGCGGCCGCGAACGGTTGCAGCGGATGCTCGACGACGAATGCGCGCCGCGCGGCATCGACCTCGTCCGGCGCCGCGTCGGGCCCGGCCGTGACGAGCGCGAGATGGTCGAGCAGTTCGTCGACGAGTGCCGCGGGCGGCAATGGCGCGTTGTCGCGAATGCTGCGGCCTGTGTACGCGATCAGCAACCGGTCGCGCGCGGCGAGCAGCAGGTCGAGAAACAGGTTGCGCTCGTCGTCGCGGCGCTGGCGGTCGCCGAGCTTCGGCAATACGGCCATCAGGTCGAATTCGTCTGCACGCGCGAGACTCGGCAGCACGCCGTCGTCCATCCCGAGCAGGCAGACGACGCGATACGGCAAGCCGCGCAGGCTCGTCAGCGACGAGAACGTGACGCCGCCCCACGGCACCCCGCCGCGCGCCGGATCGTCGAGCGCGGCGGCCAGCACGGCCCGGACGGCGACCGGAAGAGGAGCGGGTACGGACAGGGGGGGGTCGCACCT
>NZ_JAAGPO010000385.1:0-4014 GCF_017104825.1 Burkholderia sp. Ac-20345
CGCTGCGTGGCGGGCTCGAGCGCAGCCGACACCTGATCGGGCAGCTGCTCGCGCTCGCGCGGGCGCAAAGCGCGCCGGCCGCGCCGCCCGGCGACGTGTCGGTGCATGCGATCTATCGCCGCGTGCTGGAAGACCTGATGCCGCTCGCGGAAGCGAAAACGATCGACATCGGCATCGAAGAAGGCCCGGACACCACCGTGCCCGTCGACGAGCTCGAACTCGTGTCGATCGTGATGAACCTGGTCGACAACGCGATCCGCTACACACCGCCGGGCGGACGCGTGGACCTGTCGACGCAACGCACGGACACGCATGCAAGCGTGACGATCGCCGATACAGGCCCGGGCGTCGCGCCGCACGAACGCGAGCGCGTGTTCGATCCGTTCTACCGGGTGCCCGGCAACGCGCAGATCGGCTCGGGGCTCGGCCTGTCGATCGTGAAGATCGTCGCGGACCGGATGGGCGCCGACATCACGCTCGCATATGCGGATGAAGCGGAATCGCGCGGGTTGCGCATCTCGGTGCGGATTCCGCTGGTGCGGCCACCTGGCACGGCGCATCCGGACAACCGGGCCGATACGCGTGCGCAACACGCGCAGCGCGACTGACACCGCGCTCGAGCGTCAGCCGCCGATCGTCCCGCGATCGATCTTGCGCGACAGAATGATCGACGTCGTCGTGCGTTCGACGCCTTCGAGCGTGCCGATCTGGTCGAGCAGGTCGTTGAGCCGTTCGGGCGAATCGGCGCGCAGCCACGCGACGTAGTCGTACTCGCCGCTCACCGCGCACAGCAGCTGCACCTCCGGCATCCGGTCGAGCTTGCGCAGCACGTCCTTGCCGAACTTCGGCGTGAGGATGATGCCGACGTACGCATAAATGCTTGCATCGAGCACGTCCTGCCCGAGCCGGACGCTGTAGCCGGCGATCACGTTGGTGCGTTCGAGCCGCGCAATACGGGCGACGACCGTCGTGCGCGCCACGTCGAGCTGGCGCGCGAGATCCGCGACGCTGGCGCGCGCGTCGGCCTGCAGCAGCGCGACGAGTTGCCGGTCGAGATCGTCGAGTTGGTCGAGGCGGGGTGGACGCATGAGGCTGGGCCGGGGCACGACGCGCCGGCTGAGTGGAAGGTGACGCGATGATAGCGCCGAACGCCGGAGCGCCCAAACGACATCGCCCGCATCCGATAGATCCGAACCTTTCAATTTCGATTCGTATCGGATGTAAGCAAGTGTCGCATTCACTGCTGCACTGCACTCAACGTGCTACTAATAACGGGCGACGCGAGATGCGCACTTGCGGCAGTTGCCGCCGCGCCCGCTCGCAAGACACCACCCCGGAGAGCCAACCATGAAGAAAATCTCGCTCACCCTCGCTACGCTCGCCGTTGCAGCCAGCGCGTTCGCGCAAACCCCGGCGCAGCCGCAGGCGCCCGCCCAGGCCCCCGCAACGACGGCCGCGGAGTCGGCCCCGAGCGCCGAGCAACGCGCGGCACGCCACGAAGCGCGCGTCGAGCAGCGCATCAAGTACCTGCACGACCAGCTGAAGATCACGTCGGCGCAGGAACCGCAATGGAAGACGTTCGCCGACACGATGCGCGACAACGGCGACACGATGGGCCGCCTCTACCGCGAACGGATGGCCAAGCATGAGGTCTCCGCGCTCGACGACATGAAGCAGTATGCGGAGCTGTCGCAGGCGAACGCCGACGGCGCGAAGAAGCTCGCCGATGCGTTTGCGCCGCTCTACGAGAGCTTCCCGGCCGACCAGAAGGCATTGGCCGACACGACGTTCCGCAGCTGGCTGCATCACGGCGGCGAGCACCGCGGCAAGAGCAAGACGAAGGGCAAGGAAGGCAAGGCGGCAGCCGCGCCGGCCGCCAGCGCGCCCGCGCAGCCCTGACGCCCTCCCCGCCGGCGCCGTGCCGCCCGTCCGGGCCGAACGGCGCCGCGCCGCTCCAGGCGACCGGCGCGTCACACGGCGCGCCGGATTCGGGATAAGCTCCCGGCTTTTACAGCTTTCCCGCACTTCCCCGCCATGCTCGAACTCAAGCACCTCGACCTGCGTACCGATCCGCAGGCCCGCCGCGTCGTCAAGGACGAAACCGTCGCCGTTTCCTTCGCGGAGGCCGACGGCGAACTGATGAGCCTCGAAGGCCCGAACCGCTATGTGGCGGGCGACGCGCTGATCACGGGCTCGACCGGCGACCGCTGGGTCGTGTCGCGCGCGCGCTTCGACGCCAAATACCTGCCCGCCGATCCGGCACGCGCACACGGCGAACCGGGCGCCTACCGGAACCGGCCGGCCGTCGTGCTCGCCCGCCGGATGGACGAGCCGTTCACGATTGCCCGTTCGGAAAACGGCGACACGCTGCGCGGCGTCGCCGGCGACTGGGTGATGCAGTACGCGCCCGGCGACTACGGTGTCGTGCAGGCGCAGCGCTTCGCACAGGTCTACCGCGACGCGTAATGCAGCGCGCCGGCATTGCACCGGCGCGAACGATCAAGCAAAGTCTTCGTCGAGTTCGAGTTCCGCGTCGCGTTCGACGGCCTCACCGGCCGCGTGGCGCTCCTCGAGCGACCCGAGCATCGCTTCCGTATATGCATGCAGCACTGCGTGGCTGCGTGCCCGTTGCATCGGCTTGAGCGCCAGGTAGCGCGCGAGCGCAGCGGGCACGATACGGATATCGAGCGTCATCCGCTTCGGCGCCGAGCCGAATCGCATCGCAAGCCACTGCACGGACAGGAACCGCCCGCGTGCGTCGCTGCTTTCGGCGAAACGCGTCTGCTCCGGAAAGAGATCGCAGATCACGCGTGCGAGCGCGTCGAATTCCGCGCTCTGGCATTCGATCAGATAGTCATCCATCCCGTCTCTCCCGTCAGGCTGCCGATTTCGACGGCCGGCATGCCTTCACCAGCACGACGACCAGGATCGCGGCCAGCACGAAATACGCGGCCTCGACCCAGCCGGCCGGCAGCACGCGCACCTGGTACAGCAGCGCCGGCGCGGCCGCCAGCGCATGCAGCACGATCGCGAGCGGCAACACGCCCGCACGGCCGGCGCGCACGCCGCGCCAGACCAACACCGACAGCGCCAGCTGCAGCACGAATGCCGCGCAGCGTTCGAGCAGCAACAGCAGGATCGACTGCGCCGACAGCGTCGCGAGCATCACGTGCAGCCGCACGACGGTATCGCCCGGCAGGTCGGCGAGCTGCGTCTCGAGCTGGCCGCGGCTCGCGAGCCACGCGAGATACGACCACTGGCCCCACACGAGTACGCCGACGAACCATGCTTCGGCACCACCGTGACCGATCCCGTAGCCGATGCCGCGGCCGTCGCCGGCCGACGGCCCGTAGCGCCGGTTCAGGAAACGCATCCCGAGATAGCGGCCGACTTCCTCGAATACGGCGGTCGCGAGCGCGCTGTACGCGACGAATGCGAGCGGCTGCGTGAGCCAGCCATCCGGCGGCGTCCGGCTCAGCACGAGCCCGTGGAACGCGCGTTCGAGGATCATCGCAAACAGCGTGAAGACGGCCACGCCGACGATCGTGTCGCGGCGGTTCAGCGCCAGCGGCTTGCGCAGGATACGGAAGAGGACGAGCGGCAGGAGCGCGATGATCAGCGTGGCGGCGATCAGCACCGCCAGCGTGACGGGAGCGACAGTCATGTATTTCCTTGTTCGGGGCAGCGCACCTGACGCGCTGCGTGCCCCGAATGATACTCAGCTTGTGGTCGACGCGCGCGCAACCAGCTCGCCCGGCAACAGCGAGACGCGTACGTCGCCCGCTGCGCCGTCGATCCGCTCGTGCACGAATTCGACGGCCTTGTAGCCGATTTCATAGGTCGGCTGGCGGATCGTCGTGATCCCGATCAGCTCGGCCCATTCCGGATCGTCGATCGACAGCAGCGCCGCCCTCTGCTGCCATGCGGTGCCGAAACGCGCGCGCAGGTGGCGCGCGATCGCGAGCGCGACCGGCGCGTTCGCGGCGAACAGCGCCGCGCGCACGCCGCGCCGTG
>NZ_JAAGPO010000386.1:0-3751 GCF_017104825.1 Burkholderia sp. Ac-20345
TATCGTCGCCGGCCAGCGCGCCGGCATTCACGCGCAGCAGGACCGGGCCCGGCGTGCCGCCGCCGGCCGCCGCCTCGCGCGCCAGCGGCACGAAGCGCGCGACCGCGTCCGGGTTGTCGAGCACGAAATGGCAGCGCGACGCGAGCCCGGCGCGCATGAACATCTCGTCCATCGACGGGTTGTTCAGGTAGCGCGGCGTCTTGATCCGGCCGATCACCGCATCGAGTTCTCCGCGG
Source organism: Burkholderia sp. Ac-20345 (assembly GCF_017104825.1). Taxonomy (NCBI): domain Bacteria; kingdom Pseudomonadati; phylum Pseudomonadota; class Betaproteobacteria; order Burkholderiales; family Burkholderiaceae; genus Burkholderia; species Burkholderia sp. Ac-20345. Next base: position 237 of record NZ_JAAGPO010000386.1, read on the forward strand.
CTCGCGAGTTCGACGCCGTCCTCGTATGCATGCGCGCAGCGCGCGAGCATGTCCTGGTTCGGGTTCGCCTTCAGCGACACGATCAGCCGCGTGCCGAGCCGCGCCTTCAGCGACCGGTAGCGCGCGATCGCGACTTCCGGCTCGTACACGTAGCACGGCGTGCGCAGGTCGGCGATCCACGCGTGGTCGCCGGCGGGCGGAAGCGGGCGCTCAGGCGTCATGGCGGCCCACCGGATGGAGCGTGGCGGCTGCGTACGCGCCGCAGTTCGACTGCATCACGCCGAGCACGCGCTGCCCGCGCGCGACCGCGTCGAGCCCGACGTCGGCCAGGTTGATCGGGAAATCCGAACAGCACGCGTGGCCGCGCGCATGGATGTTTTCCGCATAGAGCCGCTCGGCCGGCACGCGCATCGCGCGGCACAGCGCGTTCCAGCCGGGCAGGTCGGCGTTGTGCGGCAGCACGAGTTCGTACGCGTCGAGCGCGTGCGGCTCGAGCGCGACCGCCGCGTCGATCGCCTTGCGCGTGTACGGCCACTCCATCATGATCAGGTCGGCCTCGTTCGCGGCGACGGTGTCCGAGCCGCGGTGCCATTTCGCATGCGTCTCGATCGCGATGCCGCCGAGCCGGTTCTTCGTGCTGTTGCGCGCGATCAGCATCGCCGCCGCGCCGTCACACTGCACGCCCGTCATCTGCCGCATCCGGTAATCCTCGCCGTACACGCGGTCGGACGACACGACGAGCGCCGCGTCGAGCTGCGGATAGCGGCGCATCAGCGCGCGTACCGTCTCGATGCCGGCCGCGACCGACACGCAGTTCAGCTGCGCGACCGAGCCGAGCCACAGCGGCTCGATGCCGAGCTGCGCGGCCAGCTCGTGCGGCAGGCTACGCGGCGCGGGCGGCACGCTGAACTGCTGCGTGTGCACGTGCACGATCGCGCCGATGTCGGATGGATGCACGCGCGCGGTGTCGAGCAGGCGGCCGGCCGCCGCGATCGCGAGATCGGTCTCGCTCGTGTCGAGCGCCATGTGGAAATAGCGGCTGCCCGAGTGCGCGATCGCCGCGGCACGCTGCGCCGGGTAGTCGCGCTCGGCGGCCCAGGCCTCGATATCGACGGGCAGGCCCGGCAGCTCGTAGGCCACCGCGTCGATGCCGATCCAGAAGCCGGCGTCGCGGGATGCTTGGGAGGCGTTCGTCGTCATGGTTCAGTTGAGCGGCATCGCCGCGTAGTCGAGGACGTCGAGTTTTTCGAAGGTGGCCTGCACGGTCGGCGTGAGCAGGCCCATCTCGCGGATCGTCGGCACCAGGCGCCGGAAGATCGAGCGACGGATCGAGCTGGAGACCGGCGACTCGCGTACCATCGCGCTGCATTCGCGCTTCGACAGCCCCATCGGTTCCCAGATGTCGTCCGCGCACAGGTGCTCGTACAGCACGGCCGCGCCTTCGCAGACGAACTCCTCGCGCTCGCGCAGCTCGACCGCGCTCATCTCCGCATACACGCGGCAGAGCGTGATCCGGCCGACCGCGAAGTGACGCGCTTCGTCGCGCTGGATCCGCACGAACAGGTCCTTGATGAACGGATCGGTGCTGTACGCAACGACGCTCTGGAAGATCGACAGCGCGATGCCCTCGACGAGCACCTGCATCCCGAGGTTCGTCATGTCGAGCGCGCTGCTCGTGATCGTGTCGTGCAGCAGCCCCTTCAGCGAGCGGCTCATCGGGTAGCTGACGTCGAGCTTCTCGTTGACGAGCTTCGCGTACGCCTCGACGTGGCGCGCTTCGTCCATCATCTGCGCGGCCGCGCACAGCCGCGCGCTCAGGCCGTTCTCGGCCGACGCGAGCTTCGATGCGCAGATCAGCGCGGCCTGCTCGCCGTGCAGGATCTGCGACAGCAGCCAGCCCTGCGCGTGATGGCGCACCTCGCGCTTGTCGGCGTCGGACAGCTTGCCCCACAGTTCCGTGCCGTAGATCAGCAGCGTCGGGTCGGGCATGCCGAGCGGGTTCGCCGGGTCGAGATCGTGGCTCCAGTCGACATCGGTCGCGACGTCCCACTGCGCGGCCTTCGCCTTTTCGTACAGACGGTTCAGCGCCTCTTCGCGCAGTTCGTAGTCGTTCGACATCAGGGCGTCGACGGGCATCGACCAGCGGATGTCGGCCGTGTCCTGCATAACGGTGAGCGTGTCAGTCATTTCAAGGTCTCCCCGGCCGCGCGGCGGCGCCGGAATGATGGGCGGAATCGGTAAGCGTCGTGGCGGCGCCGCGCGGTGCGGCCGGGTGCGGATCGAGGCGGATCGCATACGACGGCCACGGGCCGCGCAGCTGCGCGTCGAGGGCATCGGCGAGCCGCGCGGGCCAGATCGCGCAACACACGCGGTTGTCGCCGGCGAATTCCGCATCGCGCAGGATCCGGTCGCCGATCCATACGACCGGCGCACCGCGCGCGGCATCGCGCAATGCTTCGTCGTACAGGTGCACGCCGAGCAGCACGTGCGGTGCGAGCAGTTCGGCCGGCAGCGCGCCGAAGTACGGCGCGCAGACTTCGATGAACACGCGTGCGTCCGGATGCACGGCGTCGCGGACCCGCGCGGTGATGTCCGCGAGAAACGCGAAGTACTGGACGTGGTCGAGCAGCACACGGCGATCGCCGCCGAGCGCATCGCCCGTATGCACGGCGCCGGCGTCATACACGTCGCCTGCCGTTTCCGCGAGCGCGGCGCGCGCATAGTCGGCCGGCGTGTGGAGCGGCATCCGGTACGCGCTTGCGGCAACCGCGACCGGCTGCCGCGCGTCGCGCTCGATCCGGTAGGTGAAGTGAACGGGTCGCACCATGTCACGCCTCGTCGTCGAGAGAAAACGTCGCGTCGGGCGCGAACGCGACGTCGGCGACCGCGTAATAGCCGTTCAGCGCGAGCGAGCAGACGGCCGCGCGGCGCGGCGTGTCGCCGTCGCGATGCGCGAGCAGCACCGACAGCCACGGATCGCTGCCGAACGCGTGACCGAACAGCCCGTGACCGTCCGGCAGCAGCGGGGTCTTGCCGACGGACGCAAGCAGCGCGCGGCGCGACGTCGCCGGAAAGAACGGCAGCGCCGCCTGCAAGCCGGGGCGGGCCGCGCAGAAGGTGCGGATGTCGCGACCCAGCCGCACGACGGCGCTGGCCGGCGGCGCGGCGTCCGCGAGTACCGACGGGGCTGCTGGTGACGCTTCGCGGCCGACGTCGACGAGCAGCGTGCACACGCCGAAGCCCGACTGCCCCCACGCGGGGTTGCCGTGCCAGTACGTAAAGCCATGCACGTCGATATCGACGATCTGCAGCAGCAGCGTGCGCGGCCCGGTTTCGGCCGCGGTCGCGAGCGCGCGGCGCAGCACGTAGCCCCAGCCCGCGCATTCGTACGAGCAGGTCATCCAGTCAGGCGTGTAGTCGTTCGCGCCGGCGAGCGCCTGTGCGAACACGCGATGCTGCGGCGAATCGTTCATCAGCAGCATCGACAGGATCGTCGAGCTGACCACGTAGTCGTC
>NZ_JAAGPO010000387.1:0-3802 GCF_017104825.1 Burkholderia sp. Ac-20345
TCCACTAAGCCGCGAGCCGCATCTGGAAAGAAGGACGCTGATACCAAACGGGCGCGTCCTTCAGCGCAAGTGAGCGAACCTGAAAAAACACAGGCCGAACCTCGCTAACCGTTGTTATGGGCCGCGCGCCCAGCTCGCGACCCAGGCCGTCTTGATGAGGCCCTGGCAGTCGATCACGAGGTCGTACTGCTCGGCCGCGAGGCGCCGGCGGAAGGCGCGAATCTCGCGCCACGTGGCGCCCGAGAACGGCTTCTTGCGCCAGCGGCGCAGCGAAAACGGCAGCACGTTGCGCACGCCGTCGACGAGCTTGACCAGGTCGACGAAGCTTTCCTCGACGAGCCAGTCGATCTGCGCATCGGGGTGGCGGCGCCGGATATCGGCGATCACCGGCATGTTGTGCACGACGTCGCCCAGCGACGACACGCGCACGATCAGGATCTTTTGCACGCTGAAAAAACGCCGGCAGGCAGCCGGCGACAAGCAGAAAGGAGCGATTTTATCGCGCCCGGAGGCCCAGACAGACAAAAAGCGGCCGCACGCGTGTAGCGTGCGCCGCTTTTCGGGGGTGGCGCGACGATCGGACTCACCATCGCGCCGTTGGCGGCCCGCAGGCCGCCGAGGCTCAGAACGGCAGCTTGACGTCCGGCTTCGCGGCCGTCAGCACGCGGCGGAAGTCCTCCTGGATGCGCTTGAGCCCTTCCTGCGTCTCGGACTCGAAACGCATCACGACGACCGGCGTCGTGTTCGACGAACGCGCGAGGCCGAAGCCGTCCGGGTACTCGACACGCAGGCCGTCGATCGTCACGACTTCCTCGGCGCCGTCGAACTTCGCCTCTTTCTGCAGCTTGTCGATCAGGCGGAAGTTCTCGCCTTCGTCGAGCCACAGCTGCAGTTCGGGCGTGCTCATCGCGTCCGGCAGCCCGTTCAGCAGCGCGCTCGGATCAGCCGTCTTCGCGATGATCTCGAGCAGGCGCGCGCCCGTGTAGAGACCGTCGTCGAAGCCGTACCAGCGATCCTTGAAGAACACGTGGCCGCTCATTTCGCCGGCGAGCGGCGCACCCGTCTCGCGCAGCTTCGCCTTCACGAGCGAGTGGCCCGTCTTCCACATCAGCGGCTCGCCGCCCTTCGACTTCACCCATTGCGCGAGGTGGCGCGTGCACTTCACGTCATAGATGATCTGCGCGCCCGGGTTGCGCGACAGCACTTCTTCCGCGAACAGCATCAGCTGGCGGTCCGGATAGATGATCTGGCCGTCCTTCGTGACGACGCCGAGGCGGTCGCCGTCGCCGTCGAACGCGAAGCCGATCTCGGCGTCGGTGTCCTTCAGCGCCTGGATCACGTCCTGCAGGTTTTCCGGGTGGGCAGGATCGGGGTGGTGGTTCGGGAACGTACCGTCGATGTCGGTGAAGCGCTCGACGAGCTCGCAGCCGAGCGCCTTGAACAGGCGCGTCGCGAGCGGGCCGGCCACGCCGTTGCCGGCGTCGACGACGAGCTTCATCGGGCGGGCCGGCTTGATGTCGCCGACGATGCGCGCGATGTATTGATCGGCCACGTCGAACTGCTCGTACGAGCCGCTGCCCGTCTCGAAGCGCTCGTCGACGATGCGTTGGTACAGCGCCTGGATCTGCTCGCCGTAGATCGCTGCGCCGCGCAGCACCATCTTGAAGCCGTTGTAGTCGGGCGGGTTGTGGCTGCCCGTGACGACAATGCACGAATCGACGCGGCGCTCGCCGCCCTTCAGCGCGAGCGGGACGTTCGCCGCGAAATAGCCGACCGGCGTGGGCACCATGCCGACGTCGACGACGTCGACGCCCGCCGCACGCAGGCCGTCGGCCAGCGCGCCGACGAGGTCCGGCCCGGACAGGCGGCCGTCGCGCGCGACGACCACCGCATCGCCGCCCTGCGCGCGCACTTCGCTGCCGAATGCCCGGCCGATCCCGCGCGCGGTGTCGGTGTCGAGCGTCTTGCCGACCACGCCACGAATGTCATATGCCTTGAAGATGGATTGGGAGATCATCGATTCTCTTCTCTCAGTTGCGTGCATGGAAAATTGTCTGGCTTGCCTGGCCGCCGCTCGCCGGTGCCGCGCATGATACATGCTGGCCCGGCATGGGGCGTGACCGTTGGTGCGGAACGGCGGGAGCCACCCCGATCCCACTTATAATCGCGGGTTTTGATGACGCGCATGCCGCCCATTTTAATGCCTAGCCGTCCCGCTAACCTGCTGCCCCCGGGCGCCCTGCCGGCCGCCTTGCGCACATGCCGCTGCCGCGCATGCTGAAGCGCTTCGGCAACCCGGATGTCGCGAAAGCCGTCGCGAATCTCGTCTGGCTGGGGCTCGAACGGCTGACGCAGATCGGCGTCGCGATCGCGATCAGCGGCCTGCTGGCCCGTTATTTCGGGCCAGATGTGTTCGGCAAATGGCAGTATGCGAATACGCTCCTCCTGGTACTGGCGCCGCTCACCTGGGTGTGCGGCGCGGAAATCCTCGTCCCGACCATCGTCCAGCGCCCGCCCGCGCAGCTCGGCGCGGTGCTCGGCAGCGCGTTCGCGCTGCGCATTGCCGTCTCCGCCGCCGCGCTCGTCGCGACCTGGATCGCGATCGCCGCGGGCGCGTTCGATCCGCTGGTCGGCGCGATGCTCGCGGGCCTCGCGGTCACGATGGTGTTCCGCGAGCCGTTCGTCGGCCTGATCAACGCGTGGCTGCAGAGCATGACCTACAGCAAGCCGCAGCTCGTCACCAGCATGGTCACCGCGCTGGCGAAGGCGCTGCTCGTCTGGCTGCTGGTCCGCGCGGCTGCGGGCCCTGCCCGCTTCGCATTGCCGTGGGCACTCGAGGCCGCCGCGATCGGCTTCGCACTGATGCTGTACTACCGGCATCGTAACGGCGGCTCGCTCGGCTGGACGTTCGACAAACCGCTGTTCAGGCACTTTGCGACGGCCGGGACCGTATTCTGGCTCGGCCTCATCTGCATGTACCTGTTCCTGAAACTCGACCGCCTGATGCTCGAGCGTCATGTATCGTTCGCCGATCTCGGCCGTTACTCAGCCGCACAGCAGCTCAACGAGAACTGGATCGCGCTCGCGCTGATGCTCGCTCAAACGATCGCACCCGCATTCGTTTACCGCGTGCAGGATGTCGCGCGGCTGCGCCGCAACATCGTCCGGCTGATGGCGATGACGGCCTGCCTGATGACGGCCGGCGCGCTCGTGCTCGACGCCGCCGCACCGCTGATCGTCGGCAAGGTGTTCGGCCACGGCTACGAGGCGTCGGTCGACATCTTCCGCTGGGCCGTCTGGCTGTCCGTGCCGGCCGGCATCGAGGCGATAGGCAATCTTATCGTTCTCAAATATCAAGCAAAATTCGTATTGCTGTCGAAATGGCTGCTCGCGCTCGCGATCGCCGCACTCGTCAACCTGTTCGCGATCCCGCGGCTCGGCCTGTATGGCGCACTCTTCGGGCTGGCGGCCGGCTACCTGGCCGCCACCGCCGTCAATATTTATTACATCCGTTTCAAGCTGCAACCATGACGTCCCCTGATTGCCCGCCCCCGCTCGACGATGTGGCCGTGCTGATGCCGGCCTACAACGGGCACGACGACGTCGTCCGGACCCTCGCATCGTTTCGCGAGGACGCTCCCGTGCACGTGCTGGTCGTCGATGACGGCAGCACGCCGCCGATCGTCGCGCCCGACCTGCCCGGCCTCACGATCGACGTGCTGCGCATGCCGCAGAACGGCGGCATCGAGCGCGCGCTCGCGGCCGGGATCGACGCGCTCGCCGCGCGCGGCTTCCGCTATGC
>NZ_JAAGPO010000037.1:0-69241 GCF_017104825.1 Burkholderia sp. Ac-20345
TGAACGCCGCTGAGTGCGTCCGTCGGGTTCTCTTCGTCATTTCCTCGGTTCCTTTGCCAGCATTATCGCCGGCTCAGGCCCCGGCCAAACCACTTATCCGACTGTCCGAATTTGCGCGGCCACCTCTCATCGCTTTGCGCTCAGCAATCCCGACTTGGTGAGCGCGCCGCTTAAAAAATCATTCTCCAGCGTCAACTGGCCAATTTTCGCGTGCAGCGTTTTCACATCCACTGGCGGCTCGCTCGACGACGCGCCTGCCGCGCCAAACACGTCTGCCGCGCGCTCCTGCAACTGCCGCTTCCACTCCGTGATTTGGTTCGGGTGCACATCAAACTGCTGCGCCAGTTCGGCCAGCGTCCGCTCGCCTTTGACCGCTGCAAGCGCCACCTTCGCTTTGAACGCCGCTGAGTGCGTCCGTCGGGTTCTCTTCGTCATTTCCTCGGTTCCTTTGCCAGCATTATCGCCGGCTCAGGCCCCGGCCAAACCACTTATCCGACTGTCCGAATTTGCGCGGCCACCTCTTACGAGCGACGCCTCGTCACCACCTCGGGAAAACGAAACCGTGTTCTTCCATCAGGACAATTCCGGCACTGGCGTGCCGAAGGATCGGCCCACCAGGAGTTGGCCGACTTGGCGTCGTACACTCTGCCGACATAGTCGGGGGCTTCGCCGCCTCTCTACTGGACTAGGCATCGCGCTGCGACATATTTCCCATCCGGTGACGTACTGTTCACGCACTCGTCTGCCTTTGACCGATGGCCCACATCCCATGCATAGGCGAGCGCAGCAACTCCTGCAACCGCTAGCGCGAAGCAAGTCGCAACCTTCATAGCAGTACCGTAAAGCGGCATGCATTTTCCGAGTACGCCTACAGCAGCATCGCCGGTATCTGATCAAGCATGGAAGGCGGAAGCCGAATCTCGCTGTCGTCCCCGGCACATCCATCGAATACGCTGTCGAAGGAAACGACGAGCATTGCTGCGTCACCGCTACCCTTCTATGAATTCGCGCTTGCGGGTACGCTTCGTAGACAGGTTCAGTCCAAGATCGGTTTGTCTCATATCTCAAATGCTGTCTGGCTCGACGATTCATTGCAAGCACATCAGGACGTGCAGCGTTTCCCTATAGCTTGAAAACGCTAACCGCTGTGTGCAGGTTTTTCGCTTGATCGTCCAGCGACTGTGCCGCTGCTGCAGCCTGTTCCACCAGTGCCGCATTCTGCTGGGTGACTGCGTCCATTTGCGTGACCGCCTCTCCGACCTGATCGATCCCCTTACTCTGCTCGTCGGAGGCCGCTGCGATCTCACCCATTATGTCAGTCACCCGTTTGATGCTGGTCACCACCTCCGACATGGTGCCGCCGGCCCGGGCGACCAGCTTCGTCCCTGCTTCGACTTTGCTCACCGAATTTTCGATCAGCGTTTTGATTTCCTTCGCCGCCGCGGCCGAGCGTTGTGCGAGCGTGCGCACCTCGGTGGCCACCACCGCGAAACCCCGGCCATGTTCGCCTGCGCGAGCGGCTTCCACTGCGGCATTGAGTGCGAGAATATTAGTCTGAAACGCGATCCCGTCGATCACGCCGATGATGTCGGCTATCTTCGCCGCGCTGGCGTTGATTTCTCCCATCGTCGCGACCACCTCGTCCACCACGTCTCCGCCCCGTACCGCGATTGCGGCGGATGACTGCGCCAGCCCATTGGCCTGCTGGGCATTCTCTGTGTTTTGTCGCACCGTGCCGGTCAACTCTTCCATGCTCGAGGCTGTCTCTTGAAGCGAAGCGGCCTGTTCTTCAGTGCGGCTCGAAAGGTCGAGATTGCCCGCGGCGATCTGCTTCGAGGCCGTGCTCACCGATTCCACCGAGTCCCTTACAGCGCTCATGACCTCCTCGATCCGGGTCATCAGGTGGTTGAAGGCCACAGCCGTCTGGCTGATTTCGTCCTTACCCTGAACTGATGCGCGACTTGTCAGATCGAGTGATTTACTCGCTTGCTGCAACGTCCCTTGGATGCCGCCGAGCGCTTGCTGGATCGAACGGGACAGCAAGAGAATCCATCCCACTACGATCGCCATCGCTACCACCAACACTGTTATCACCGTGCTGACTGCATTTGTGCTGATGCGGTCGGCGAGTTCCGTGGCTTGCTGGCTCCGGCTTCCTATTTCCGTGATGGTCGCCTCGATCGACGCACTAAGTGGCTGAAAGTCGGAATGGTAAAGCGAGGCGACCTGATCGTTGGCCGCCTTCGGATCCCGGGTGGCCAGATCGATCAGCTGACGTGACTTCCGGTCGTACGCATTCCATTGCACGCGCAGTGCCCTAAGCCTCGCTTGTTGATCGCGGGACTCGAACAGCGGATCGATGATCCCCGCCCATTTGTCGATGTTCCGTTCCGCGTCGGAAAAGATCTTTTTGGTATCCTCTGAACCTGGATCAAGCTCGACCGTGGACAGCGCGCTTGCCTTGATTTCCGTCAGACCGCGCACCTGCGCCTCCCCGCGATGCGAGGCCGACTGCGCAGCGTTGACCCAGTGAAATCCAAACAATGTCACAACAATACCGCCACCGATGACGAACAATGTGACAAGCATCAAAATCCGGAGTTTTAACTTAATTGACATGGTAGGTCGTAGCGAAACGTCGATGTTTTCAGCCGAACAAGTCTATTCAGCAAATAATCTGGTTAGCGGAACAAGCTATTTTCATCTTGAGTCAAGTCGGGACCGATGGTAGTAAGCTGGCCCGTGACCTCCCCTTCTGTTTCGATTTATGGCTGGCAATCGCGTGCGAAGAGCGAGGTGTCAACAGCCAAGCATCGATGATGCGAATGACGCCATGCGATTCGAGTGGTGTATGTGACCAGCCACTCCCATATCCAGTACCGTACGCCTTGTTGTTGCCCGCGATGTCGATGTCCGGATTTAAAAAATGGCGTTCGTTGTCAATTCGTGTTCGGACGGTGGTCGCTCACCCAGCCGCGAATTGAATGGAGGTTAATCAATGCAATGACTATAAAATATGAGAGCAATACCAACAGATATCCACAGCGCGACTGGAATCACAACGGCTGAAGCAAGGTCATTCGCTCCATCTCGGAGATAAATGAAAACCGCGATCCCACCACATACCACGGCTGCTGCAACCGCAAACAGCCACACACGCCTCTTCATCACATAAACCTCAATTTTTTAGCAATACAATTGCCATAATTTTTCTTTTTATCATACAACGCGGCCACAACAATTAAGACGCAATATTATAATCGCCGTGGCGACGACGGGAATTCGATTAATGCATGTCTTCTTGTTGTATTGCGCACCGTTCAAAGCGACTTATTTCGTGAGTCTCATTTTTCCTGCAATATCTCGGGATCCGATATTGCTCACGATCGTTGCCCACCATCCAGCACGCACTTGACAAGCGAACCGCTGCCCGTCGCCCCTCGCCACCAAGCGGAAATCTTTCTAGGATTGGGACACTGATTGCCAAACGAACATGCCGTTGTTCAAGGCGGAATCAAGCAAATCCTGACAACGGCAACGGACATCCGATTCGTCGCGGAAGCGACAAACGGGAGCAAGGCCCTAAATTTGCTGCTTCGTTTTTCGTGGGGTGCAGTTGTCTTACATGCGTACGAACTCGACCCGGCACCTAAGAACGCCCTGTCAGCACGCGTTGACCGGGGCACACTCAATTTTTGGTAATTCAGTCTGACGAATAATCAAGTAAAAGGTTTTGAACCTCTGTCCGGCGGTCGTCGCGCACCGCTTTTGAGCCGCCAATCCTGCTGCCGCGCTCTCAAGCCGCAGCTATGCCTGAGTATGTTCACTCACAGATTAATCCGCACCCAACCTCAGTAAGGGCTGCCAACTTGTGAAAGGTAGATCGATAGCCGAAAGATTAAGCATCGGCATACTCGATGAGCTATGCGACATGCGCCCCCGCTTACTCAACTGCCCAATTCCAACAAGCACCCGAGACGGTCAAGTTTCCGCACATTCCTTATATCGCTCTGACCCACCGCATTAAGAGTCTACCTCAAGCCCAGGCAGTCGAAACACATGCCAAAATACTCTTATCAGACAGGTTGACTTACACCTGTAGTTTATCAATGCCATTTTTATACATCGATATGCCGCGCGACCAAGGAAGCGCATGCATATTAAATTTCTCGAAAATGACGTTACGAATATATTTAAATAGAAAAATCGCAACAGGTCGGCGCGTGCAAAAATATAACCATCCTTACAAGGTCATCACCATCCAACATGCACCAATGATCCACTGCGCGACCATCATACTGTTAAATATTGTGATATGTCCACAACTAATGTTGCAAATATCGAATCACCCGACCTAAAGGGGAAACCTCACTAATCCTATAAGGATTAACCTACACCAAATACAGAATAATCCGAATAATTTTTACGACCATAATTAAAAGTGGCAAACCATATCCCATGTAGCTCCTTTCGATGGAATGGTCGCCTCCCGCCACAGCGGCCGTTCCAACGCCTGATCAGGCTTCGGGGCTTCAGGTACGGATGTGCGACAGTGCCTTGTCCGCGCTTCCGTAAAGGAGAGACTCATGGAGCCCACGACGATCGCCACAACGTGGCTAGGCGCGTTTTCCAGATTCACTTTGTCGATCCGAACGGCACGATTCACAGCAAGGTGCTCAAGCGCGTCCAGATGCTGTTGTTCTTCGCGAACCGGCCTGAAGCCCGGGTCGTAATGGAGGCTTGCGGTAGCGCCCATTACTGGGCCCGGCAACTTGCGGCGCTCTGACTCGAAGTCAGACACATTGCTGCTCAGTTTGTGCGTCCGTTCGCAAAATCGAACAAGAACGACGCCGCGGACGCGGCCGCAATTTGGGGGGCGTCCCAGTGCCCGGGCATGCGGTTTGTCGTCGTCAAATCGGCGGACCAACGAGAAAGGCTTGCGCTGCACCGGATGCGCCAGCAATTGGTTCGGATCCGAGTCATGCAGGTCAACCAATTGTGCGGATTACTATATGGAATAATCGTTATTTTCGTGCAAAATCTGGTGGTTCCCCACTAAATTTCACGAAAATTCAATGGCCTAGCAAGATGCGGATTTCGCAAACCATGTCCTTTGGATGCGAAATCTGGCGTTTCAGCCGGCCGCGCCGCCAAGACCCAAGCGTGTCCGGTAGTCGGCCAACATCAACAGATGGGCATCGACTGCGCAGCCAGCTTCGTCCGCTCCCCCGTCGCTGCGCCGAGCGCCGTACGCGCGCTTTCCAGCTCCCCCGCACCGTTGTGCGTATCGCATCCCGTTCGGTTTCGGCGCGAACGTGGTCGACAAGCTTCCGGTCGAGCGCCTCCTGTATCTTCTCACCGTGGACCCGCGCTTCTCGCAGGCTTTTGCCGGCCGCGCCAGACTCGGCGACCAGCCGTGCGTTGTACTTGTTTAGTTGGGTACCGGCGGCGCCGCTCGTGTGATCATGCGTTCAGCGCCACGTTTCGATAGGCTCCGCTCCCGCGCCTTTCCGGTGATCCAATCCCCGGCGCTTTGACTGCTGCGAGCCTAGCCACCGAAGTTTTCACCGACGAAAGCGCGCGGGCCTGCTTCCTCGAGCGGGTCGATGCGTTCACCAGGCTGCTCGCAGATAGAGGAATAGTTGAGGCGTGGGCGAAGCACGGCTGGGTGCGTCGCTCCGCGACCGATCCAGATCGTTTTGCGCCAGCTCGATTTCTTGTTGAGGCAGCGGCCATCTGCCCCTTAGACACATATAGCCGAGCTTTCGATCTGCAGGATTTCCACGCGGCAGCGTATAAGCGTGCCGCCGCCCGTGCTGTGGAATTCTGCTGACGGCCGGCGTTGAACCGAAGAGCGGATATAACGGGCTTCTTCCTTCCATTTGTTGACTGCCTGCCGACTCGCGGCGCGTTCAACAACCAGTGTGCCCGCGGCCGGTTGAGTGCAGCACTTTGCTCACTCTGCAGAAGCTCGGCCACAGCGCGCGCCTCCTTCAGCTCAGCTCTTACTTCGACCAGTTCAGCCTCTCTCTCGCGCCAGTGCTGACGCGTCTCTTCGAGGTTGCGTTCGAGTACTTGTTGCGCGTCGCGCGCCGCGTCCGATTAGGTAGCGGCAACTGCCGATGCTTGTTTGGCTTTCACGCGTGCGGCGCGCTCGTCTGCCAGGACGTCCCGCACGCTTTTGAGGCCCTCCTCCAAACGTGGCACTGCCTCGAGTCGAAGCAACCCCTTCGCCAGGTCGGACCGTGCGGCTTCTGCTGCCGCACGCTCGGCCGTCGCATCATGGCGGGCTTCATTGCGCTCCGCTTCCACCCGTGCGAGTCGCCCGGAAAGCTCTGCCTTTTCTGCGCAAGCAGTGTCGAGCGAGAGCGACAAATTCTCGACCATCGCCACTTGTCACGCGGATTTGAGGATGAAATCAACATTGGCTTGGTTCGCGATTTAGAGGTCCGCTCGCAGCTCACCCATACTCCGCTCGACCTACGCCACCACGAACTCCAGCACCCCACGCTGAAGCGCTTGAGGAAGGGCAACCGGTGCCTCCGCCAGCCGGACCTGGACATCCTGCCACTCCTGGAAGAACTTCAGTACGGTGCAATCGAGCGACCGCTAGGCGATAGAGGCGAGAGCGCCACCCATCGATCAGTGCGCGCTCACGGGCGGAAATCGTGACGATAGTGTTGAGCTCAAATTCGGTCAGCTCGTGCGGAAAGTGCCGAAGTCCGAGGTACGCCAGCCGCCAATGGTCCATAGTACGCACGCCAGCGCGAAAAATGGACTGTGCAGCGCAACCGGAAAATAGCCGCCAGACAATTGCGAAAGCCAACGTACGTGTCGCAGATTCGAAGTTCTCGGCAAGGTCTATGGCCCCGCTTTTCTCACGGGTAGTCGTGGCAATGGCGGCAGAAAATGGATGCCTGCGCCCTAGTCTCAAGCCTAGCTGAGGTATAACCGGTCTACATCGGCAAAACGAATTGATACCACCGGGAGACCGCGACCCGATCCGATGAATCGATCGCTCAGGAAAATGGGACGCGCGTCGCGACGGACCGAGAATCGGCGCCCCTGTCTGTGGGGCGACCGTTGAACCGCCGACGGAAGGCAATACTTAGTCGGACAGCCGTTCACGCTCATCGCTGCTATGCTGTTCCGACGTGCCGGCCTCCTCTCGCTCTTGATCGAGCATGACGCGCGCCTGATGTGTGAGCTTCTCAACTATGCCCGGCAACATATCGCGCTCCGCTTTCGTCAAGCAGGACAGCAGCCGGGCGTTTCGCTCTTCCGCGACCGGGAACACCAGTGCGACCAGTGTCCGACCTTCGGCGGTCAACGTGATCACGACACCACGCCCGTCGTTCACGTCTGCCTCGCGTGCAAGCAATCCTCGCTCCTCAAGCCCGCGCACGGTGCGACTCGTCAAACCGCGATCGAACTGTGCGTGCTCGGCGAGACGATTCATTGACATGCCGCGTTTCCCGTGCAACAGGGCGATGCAGCGCCATTCGTTCATGGTCAGATTAAACCGACGCTCATATGCACTCGACGATCCTTTCGTATAGATGTTAGTCAGCTGACGCAACTGGAATGACACCAGATCGCGCAAATCTCGCAACGCGACGACGCTCGCGTCGGCCTTCCGCCGCATTCCTTTCTTCCCCAATGTATTCATGTTTGCTCCCGCATGACTGGCTGCACCGTCGCAAGACGTATTGCATGACATTGTCACACAGTCTACCAGAGCGGCGCCGCAGCTCCTGTCTGCCGAGACTCACGTTGACGCTTTCTATGCCGCACGCGTCATACGCTTCCCACCGATCCCCAATTCAGCCCGATCGGTGAGATCACTGAAATGGAAATCAACAGCGTCGAGATCGAGGTGAAGCGACCCGGGAATGTAGGACACGTCGGATCTTGGGAGCAACAGGAGCCCGAAGAGAGCCGCCAAGCAGATCGGCCAGCTGGATCTGCGGCATCGTGCTAATAAGGAGAGCGGTCAGCCGCGATATGCTCGGGCTGCGCGCGACCGGTCCCTGTTTCCCGTCCAACGCACCGCAACGGAATGTCATGTGCCGGAACCGTCGTGCGATCGACCGCATCTGCGACAACATTAGACTTCGCGACCCTGTTCCAACGCATCACGCGCGGGGAAAACAAGACTTCAGTCCACAACCCCGGCATGATGAGCTTCTTGCGCCCCGTGACCTCAACTGCCTAGAAAAATTCGACGTCCTTCCACGCATTGACCGTCGTACGGTCATAGATGAGGTACTAATCCAGTACCTTTCTCATCTACGGAATCGGTGGCTGGTTGAGGCCGCTCTTCACGTTGTCCGTGGAATAGACGATCGGCGAACCAGAGACAATGGCGGCCTTCGCCGCATCGACAATCTTGTTGACGAGGAGTTGCCCACTCATCGAAGCGGCAATATTCACCCGAGGCTGCTGATAGTCGATGACGATGGATGCAGCATTTTGCGGGGTGAGCGAGTAGTCTTTCTTCCGATCGCGGATAGACTCGCTGGCCATGACTTTCCTTCTCGTGTGCTCGCGTATCCCAACTGCGCCGAGCCGGTTTCGGATCGACACGTGGGCTGCACGAACATACACGAGCGATCGATGGCAGGCCATTCGTGCCCGTTCCACACGAAAACTATCAGGAAAACCAACTTATTCCTTACGAGTCAGTCATCCAATCATAACCGTGGCGAATCGAACATGGAGCTAGGCGGCTTGGCATTTCCGCGCTTCAGGTAGGTCATTCCGAGGGTCATCGAATGCTGACTGAGAACAACGCCCATCATGCCGCTTGCTTGTCGCAGGCCTTTTTAACATAACGCCACAGCGTTGTTCGATGGACATTCAACGCTCGCGCTACGGATTCTGCAGGCTGGGTCTGGAGTAATGCCCTTGCCTCCTCGATCCGTGATACCGCCAAGGCGGCAGGCCGTCCGACGTGCTGTCCTTTATCCCGAGCGGCTGCCATTCCCGCCCGCGTACGTTCGCTGATGATGTCACGCTCGAATTCGGCAAGTGCGCTCAGCATGTGGAAGACAAATCGTCCGCTGCTTGAGCCCGTGTCAAGGTGCTCCGTGAGCGATACGACACGAACCTGTCTGTCATTCAGCGTTTCAATGAGATCGGCCAATTGCGTGAGCGATCGCCCTAATCGATCGAGACGCCAAACCACCAAGGTCGTGCCGGACACCAGAGCATCGAGTGCTTCCTTCAAACCAGGCCGATCAAACGTCACCCCCGATACGCCTCTGTCTGAATAGATAAATTGACAGCCGTGAGCCCGTAAGGCTTGCAACTGTAAATCCAGATGTTGCTCATCCGTTGACACCCGAGCATAGCCAAACTTCATTGCGGTCCAAATATTGTATTTCCTACTTCGAATGACAGTGCGATTCGACACGGCACATCCGATCGTCACGACGACGTCCTGCACTTTCGGTGAAAAAGTGGATCCCGAAAGGATGTTGACCTGACCAGGCGGCAATCGTCCGAAATCTGAAAAATCTGGCGGTGGTCGCCGGCCGCGGCACTCTCAGCAAGGCTCCGCGACGGCATGGCATCAGACTCTACGAGAATGAAACCCAATCGATCAATAATCCTTTGCTCGACCAAAGTGCCATTTTTTCACGATTGGGCGATTACCTCGAAAAGGGCAATTTCTCACACCGGACTTATCCCACGGCAGTCAGTGTCTCGTCGAGAGCATTCAACAAGAAGTCGGCATGTTTCCGAGTAAAGACCATTGGCGGACGGATTTTCAGCAGATTGCGGCCCGGCCCAGTGATACCAACCAGAACCCCCCGCTGCAACAGCCCCTCGATGACGGCCCTGGCCTTGGTCGGGTCCGGCTCATCTCCCTCCCGGTTAGCGACAATCTCGACGCCAACGAAAAGGCCTGTGCCGCGAACATCGCCAATAGCCGTATGCCGAGGCATCAGGCCGGTGATGCGTTCCCGCAAATAGGCACCTACATCGAGCGCGTTAGCCTGTAAGTGCTCTTTTTCCAGTACGTCCAGTACGGCCATACCTGCGGCGGCAACCACTTGGTTACCACCGAACGTATTGAAATAGCGCTCCTGTCGCAGAAAACCTTCCACGAGTTCACGGCTGGTGATGACGACGGCAAGCGGGAGTCCGTTGCCCATCGGCTTCGCCATGGTGACGATGTCGGGTACGATGCCGGCGTGCTGGAAGCCCCAGAAGTGGGTTCCGGTACGTCCGAGGGCGGTTTGCACTTCGTCCGCGATGACTACGCCGCCCGCCCGACGAACCGTGGACATCGCATGCTCCAGAAAGCCGGACGGAGCGGAATAGAGGCCGTCGCTGGCAAAGACCGGACAGACAAAGAGCGCCGCTGGGGTGTGACCACGCGCACTAAGCGCATCGATCGAGCTCTCGTAGGCACGCGCATAGCTCTCGACGTCTGGCTTTTCACGGTCTGTTCGCGCGCCGGGAAATTGCGGCGCTGGTACGGTCGATACCCACGGCTCTAGGTTTTGTTCCGCAAGGGTGCTGGTGTCGAGAGCACCAATGATCGTGGAGTTGCCGTGAAACGCAGAACGTGTCACGAGCGCACCGCTTCCCCCTGAATTTGCTCGCGCAATCCGCCAAGCGAGTTCGTTGGCTTCGGTCCCGGAGCAAACGAACATGCAGACCTTAAGTGGATCAGGCATCGTCGCAGCCAGGCGCTCCGCGTAGTCAACGATCAGGTCACTGGGATATCGCGTATTGGAATTGAACGTACTCAGCTGGCGAGTTGCCGCTTCGACGACATGCGGATGGCAATGGCCAACGTGTGGCACGTTGTTGTAGGCATCGAGATACTGCTTCCCCTTGTAGTCGCTGATCCAAACGCCTTCTCCCCGCACTGGAAAGAATGGCCGTTCATAAAACTGCTTGTAAATCGGCCCGAGAAATGCGGAGCGTCTGCGCATCAGCGTTGCATACGTCTCGTCTGCCACATCGTTGCTCCCTCCCTTCGCGGGTGCAACTCTCGCAGCCACTTCAAGTCGTGCGGTCGCTTGTTCCGGATCAAGCTTGCTCCAGCGCTCCAACGCCTCCCAACCCAGCATCGAAATATCGGCGCGATAGCCAGGTGTCGCACTGTTTGCCGCTGCGCGCCAGCTGGCAATGATCTCGCGAGCTGCAAGCCGCATCTGAACGAGAATGAAAAGAGCCGCGATTTCGCTACCCACGAGCGGCGAAACAGACGCATAGCCCTCAACAATCTGAGTAGCAACTGCCAGGACGTCTTGCTCACGGTAGAGTTGATGTGCGATTGCGATGGCAAGTTCGTTGACGACGCATGTATGCACCATGTCGCCGAAATCGACAATACCGCTGATTTCTGCCGTGGCCTGGCCACGGACCACGTTGTGCTGGTTCAGATCGTTATGAATGACTTGCCGGCGCAAGGATGGCAGAAGTGGTAAAACATGCAATTCGAAGCGTTCGAGCACGTGCTCCGCCAGCGCGCGCCTGGCTGGATCGACGATAAAGCCGATGCAGGACCTCAGTCCGTCCGCGTACTGCAGATCCCAGATAAGGCGTTCGTGCGCCCCGGGATGCTCGAAGTCACCGAGGGCGAGATCGAGGCGAGCGGCAAGCTCGCCCAGCCGGCGCCGGAAAAGCGGCGTCGGACGGACCAGGAAGGCGGGTTCGCCCGGCAGGTAGGTCAACAAACGCACCAGTACGCGTCCGTTTGCTGTATCGAAGGACACGATCGGCTCGCCGTCGAGCGACGGAACGATACGAGGTACTGGCAATGACGGAGCCCTTCGCGCGATGTGCTCCAGCGCGGAAGCCTGGAAGGCCAAGCTAACGTCCTTCTCGGCCGGGTTGGCGATTTTTAGTACGAAGCACTGAGCGTTCTCCGTCTCGATTACGACATTCTGATCGCGCTCGCCACTAAGTTGCCGAATATTACCGACGAGCCCGTATTGCTGCCGCAGCAGGTCAGCAATATCCCGCTGTGTCAGGTTCGGAGGGGTGACCGCCAGCAGATTCGCGAAGGTGTCAAGCTTGTCAACCATGAGCGTTTCTCAATCGATTGGGACGATCAGAGGCAACCGGAGAACATCGACCGTCCCCGGCACCATACTCCAGGCGCTATCTAGCGAGAGGCGCGCCGAAGCGCGCATACGCACTCAGAACTTGTGGCGAATACCAATGCGGGCCATCACCTGATTGCTGGTCGAGGATGGCCCGTCAGCCTGGGGATTGGCGGCAACATCGAGCCCCGTCCCCGCGACACTGGAGGAATTGGCGACCTTGACATATGCACCCTGGACGTAAACGTCGGTCCGCTTCGAGAGGTTATAGTCCGCCATCAAACCGAACTGGTGATATTTTGGCTTCCCGCTGCCGGACGTCCCGTTATAGGTAGCTTGAGTAAACGTGTACATTCCGCCGAGCCAAAAAGACGGGTTGACTTGATACTTGGCGTTGACCTCAAAGTTGTTGAACCTGATCGACGAGGCAGCGCCCAGTGTCGGGCTCTGGCTCAGGTTCGCATAGATGGTAGACGTCGGTTGGGAGAGGTACGTGTTCGTGTACACGAAGCCCAGCGTTGCACTTCCGATCGTATAGGCAATCCCTGCCCCGAGCACGCGTTGCTTCGCTGCGGTCCAGCTTCCGTCAGGATTGCCGTTCGGCCCGTTCGAAACAGCCCCGGCGCTGCTCCCATTCGGGTGATCGACGCTAAGATACGCGGCAGCAATGCTGATCGGGCCACGGACATACTGGGCTCCAACACTGACGGCTCGATCTGAGCCGAAGTTTGACGCGTTGCTCATCGCATAGACGCCACCAAACGAAAATCCGCCATAATCGACGCTCGTGTACTTGATGGCGTTGTTGAGCCTGAACGTGAAATCAGTGTTGTCGTTGTCATAGGGATGCGTGAAAAGCCCGCCGCCCCAGTTGCCGTTCGCCGTCAGCGACGCCAGATAGTCGTCAACGGCATCGTATTGCCGACCCAACGTCAGCGCGCCGAACGTCGAACTCGAAATGCCGACATAGGCTTGCCGTCCGAACCCGCGCCCCTGCTGACCGAGCTTTCCATTGTTCAGGTTGAATCCGGATTCCAGCTTGAAGATTGCGGAAAGGCCACCGCCGAGATCTTCTGATCCCCTCAGCCCCCAACGGCTCCCCTGCACGTCGCCGCTCGACAAGCTGTAGAGCCTGTTTCCGCCCACATTGCTCGTGAAGTCAAGGCCTTCATCAATGAGACCGTACAGCGTGACGCTATTTTGCGCATGCACAATGCCAGTGCAGGAGAACATGGCACAAGCCATTAAAACAGATCTCTTCACATCAACCTCCATAGTCTTATGTGGACTGGAATAATTTTCAGTTAGTTATACTGCATATGTTAATGAGATATAGGTATCACCATATAATTACGGAGTACTAATTTAATGGAATTGCTTTCAAGCTTCGCACAACGCGAAACATACTTTTCCTGATTGAGCATGAATCTCGCCTAATGCGTAAGGTCCTCGACGATTGCGAGCAGAACTTCTTTCACTGCCTTAGTTAGGCGCGACGGAATCTGAACATTTCAATTTTCCGCGGATGGAATTGGCCGGCATTGCACCAGGCACCTGATGCCGATTCAGACGACTTTCCCCACCATACGTTTGCGTCTCGAACCGGAAATCCATTGCAACACGAGCAATGAAATAACGGAAACGGAGATGAGGAGCGTCGAAATTGCGGTGATCGTCGGATCTAGCTGATCGCGAATATCCTCAAACATCAGTCGAGTGAGGGTCGCGTTGTCGCCGCCGGATACGAACAGCGCGACGACGACCTCGTCGAACGATGTCATGAACGCGAAGAACGCGGCCGAGAAAATCGACAAGCGGATTTGCGGTAGCGTAACCGTGTAGAAGGCGGTCAGCCGCGATGCGCCAAGGCTGCGCGCGACCAGCTCCTGATTTTCGTCGTACGTTTCAAGTCCACCATTGACCGAGATCACGACGAACGGCAGCGCGAGCATCGTATGTGCGATCACGAGGCCGAGTATCGTGTTGTTCAGATCGGCACGG
The DNA here is from genome assembly GCF_017104825.1 of Burkholderia sp. Ac-20345. NCBI lineage: Bacteria > Pseudomonadati > Pseudomonadota > Betaproteobacteria > Burkholderiales > Burkholderiaceae > Burkholderia > Burkholderia sp. Ac-20345. Next base: position 14,067 of record NZ_JAAGPO010000037.1, read on the forward strand.
ACGTAAATGAAAAACGTACCGATCGCGACGAGAATCAGCGGCACCATCATCGGCAGCATCAGTATCGTGCGCAGTACGCGTGTCCACCTGCTCTCGATCGCGCGCAGCGCATACGCAGCCGCGGTGCCGGCAATGACGGCCGCGAGCGTGCTGGACAACGCGACGCGCAGAGACACGCCGGTCGCCGCGCGCCATTCGTCGGACGAGAAATACGCGTGATACCATCGCAGGCCCCATACGCGCGGCGGGAACTCGAGATAGCTCGCGTCCGAGAATGACATCGGCACGACGATCGCGCATGGCACGATCAAGAACAGCATTACCACAGCGCAGAATACATAGAGCCAGATACGCTGCCCGTGCGTGATCTGCGTATCAGTTGCATATCCGAACATCTCATTTCCCTCCGTACATCTTTTCGAGGCCGAACAGGCGCCCCATTGCGGCCAGCACGATCATCGTCAAGATCACCAGCACGATGCCGAGCGCGCTTGCCGCGCCGGGATTCCCGGACATCGCGACATCCGACTGGATCTGCATCGACAGCATGTTCACATGGCCGCCGCCGAGCAACGCGGGCGTCACGTAGAAGCCAAGGCAGAGGACGAACACGATCACAATGCCGGCCGACAAGCCGGGTATCGTCATCGGGAAATACGCCTGCCAGAACGCCTGCACCGGCGTCGCGCCGCAGTTCGCTGCAGCGCGCATGTAGACCGGATCGATCGCCTTCATCGCGCTATACAGTGGCAGCACAAGGCACGGAAGCATCACGTGCGTCATCCCGATCGCCGTACCAGTGAGGTTGTTCACCAGCTGAAGCGGATGGTCGATCACGCCCATTCCGGTCAGCCACGTATTGATCAGGCCGTTGCGCTGCAGCAGCACCATCCACGCGTAGGTCCGTACGAGGGTCGACGTCCAGAACGGCAGCACGACAAATACCATGCAGATCGAAGCGACCCGCGACGGCAGTTGCGACAGCATGTACGCGAGCGGATAGCCGAGCAGCAGTACTAGCACCGTCACGAGCGCCGACATTTCAAACGTCGAAATGAATGCGTTGCGATAAACGGGCGTCAGCAATCGCGTGTAGTTCGACAGCGTCAGGATGCCGGACATGTCAAACAGAGATTGCCAGCCCAGCAGGAGAATCGGCGTGATCAGCACGATGATTACGATCAGCAGCGCTGGCACCATCAACGCGGCGAGGCGTAACTGTTCGGCAACGCGGCTGCGCGACAGCGCAGCGTAGTTGGTCGCGCCGGCCGCAGGCGCGGTGAGTTCGCGCATCACTACGGTAGTGTTTCTCATGATCAGTCCCGGACCACTACGCTATCTTCCGCCCGCACGCCGACGGTGATCGGGTCGCCAGGCTCGAGCCGGCGCGCGTCGGCCTCGGCACCGCCGGTCCCGCGCCGGATCATGATTTCATGCCCTTGCGGCAGGTCGACGTAGAAAAGGTGCGAATCGCCCTGGTACACGCGCTGCCGGACCACACCCGGCAGGCAATTCAAGTGCGCGACCGGCGCATCAAGCAAGATCGCGCGATCCGGCCGCAGCGCGAGCCATGGACGCCCGGCGCCATCCGGAACCGGCGCGAGAGGCCGGAACGGCGCACCGAATGCGGAAAATTCACCGCGCACCTCGTCGAGCGGCACGAAGGCCGTCTCGCCGATGAAGTCCGCAACGAACTTGCTTACCGGGCGCTCGTAGATTGCATCGGGCGTGTCGAACTGTGCGAGCTGCCCCTTGTTGATGATGGCGATCCGGTCCGACATCGTCAGCGCCTCAGTCTGGTCGTGCGTCACGTAGATCGTCGTCATCCCGAGCTGATCGTGTAGCCGGCGGATCTCGATCTGCATGTGCTCGCGCAATTGCTTGTCCAGCGCGGAAAGCGGCTCGTCCATCAACATGATGTCCGGTTCGAACACGATCGCACGCGCGAGTGCGACGCGCTGGCGCTGGCCGCCCGACAGATGCGCGATGTTGCGGTCGCCGAGATCCACGAGCTGCACGACCGACAACGCGTGCCGCACCTTCTCCGCGATGTCGTTGCGGCTCATCCTGCGCAGCCGCAGCGGATACGCAACGTTTTGTGCGACCGTCATATGCGGAAACAGCGCATAGTTCTGGAACACCATTCCGATCCCGCGTTTGTGCGGCGGCTTGAGCAGCAGTTCGTCGCCACCCACCTTCACGCTTCCCGATGTCGCGCGCACGAAGCCCGCGAGCACCATCAGCAGCGTGGTCTTGCCCGAACCGGACGGTCCGAGCAGCGTGACGAACTCGCCTGCGTTGATGTCGAGTGACACGTCGCGAAGCGCCGTGAAGTTCTCGTACGTCTTACAGACATTCCTGATCGACACTTGCGATGCCATATCCCACCTCGCTCCAATCCCGTTGGCGCCGCGCATCAGATCACGACGCTGCGCGGCGCCATTTCCGCGACACTTATTGACTGATCAGCGCACGCAGCGCTTCGTTGCCTTTCTGCAGATTCTGGTCCTGACCCCAATATGCGCCGTTCATCTGCACCTGCATCGCGCGGTTCTGCGGCGACGAATTGGCTTTCGCGAGCACCTCCGGCGAAAATTTCCGCCCTTCGAACACCTTGCTATTCACCGGGCCATAGGACGGCAACACCTCGGGAATGTTCGCCTGGATCGACGGCGCCACGGCGTCCGCAATCACCTTGCGTGCCTCGGCCGCGTGCTTCGCACCCTTCGGAATCGCGAGGCAAGCGTACGCGAGCAGGCCCTGATTGAACGTGAAGTTCACCGGCGCGCCCGACTGGATCACGGGCGCGATCCGGCTACCCCAGATCGCCTCCATATCGACCTCACCGTCGCGCAGCAACTGTGCTGACTGCGCGCCCGTGGTCCACCAGGCGGCGATGCTCGGCTTCAGCCGGCCGAGTGCCTGCAGCGCGCGCTTCTGATCGAGCGGATAGAGCTTGTCCGGGCTCACGCCGTCACCGAGCAGCGCGACTTCCATCGTCTCCTGCGGCTGCAGCGCGAGTGCACGCTTGCCCGGAAATTTCTTCACGTCCCAGAAGTCAGCCCAGGTTTTCGGCGGGTTGTTTTTGTACTTGTCGGTGCGATAGGCGAGCACGACCGAATAGTAGTTGCTCGCGATCCAGTCGGCGGCGTGCGCGGCGGCAGGAATGCCAGAGGTATCGATCAGCTTGTAGTCGAGCTTCTCGAAAAGCCCCTGTGCACTACCCGTCGCACACTCCTCGGCGCCGAGTTGCACAATGTCCCACGCGGGACGACCGGACGTGACTTGCACACGGACCGTCGCGAGGCCGTCATGGCTCTCGGTGCGCAGGTCGAGTCCTTCCTTGTCGGCCGCGGGCTTGATCAGCGCCTTGACGATATTCTTCTGATAGTCGCCGCCGTAACCGGCAAACGTGACCGAATCCGCCGCGCAGACGGGGCCCGCAACGACTCCCAGAAGCGTCGCCGCGATGGCGGCGGCACCGAGGCGGGACGCGATACTCATTTGAACCATGACTCCTCCTTCACTCAGCATGTGTGTGTAACCGGATATCCGTCAGTCGCGCGATACGATGCGTCGCACCGAAGCGCGCGTCGCCCGCGCGTTCAGCGTGTCGCGGCGGCCTTGTCGAGCGCGACGTCAAGACGCTCGAACAGCAGATCGATTTCAGCTTCAGTGATGATCACCGGCGGCGCGATGCAGATCGAGTCTCCAAGCGGACGCACGTTCAGCGCCGCTTCCTGCGCGAACGTGGCGACACTCGCTGCCATCTTGCGATCCGCCGGAAAGGGCGTGCGCGTTGCTTTGTCGGTTACCAGCTCCAGTGCGCCCATCAGCCCGAGCCCGCGCGCCTCGCCGACGAGCGGATGCTCGCCGCGTTCTTTCAGCTTGCGCTGGAAGTAGTCGCCAACACGCCTCGCATGGCCGATCACGTCGCGCTCGCGATAGATGTCGAATACCTCGTTCGCGACCGCCGCACAGACCGGATGCCCACCGTACGTATAGCCGTGGCCGAACAGCCCGATCTTTGCGGTCTGCTCCTTCATCACGCCATACACCCTCTCGTTAATCATCAGCGCCGAAATCGGCAGATACGCGGACGACAACCCCTTCGCGCTAACGAGCATATCGGGCTGCAAGCTGTATTCTTTCGAGCCCCACCAGTAACCGGTACGGCCCATCCCACAGATCACCTCGTCGACGATGAACAGCACGTCGTATTTGCGCAGCACTGCCTGTATGCGCTCAAAGTAGCCGCGCGGCGGAACGACGACGCCACCCGTACCCATCACCGGCTCAGCGATGAAACCGCCAATGGTGTCCGGACCTTCGCGCAGAATCGTCTGTTCGAGTTCGTCTGCGAGGCGCGCAGCAAAATCATCCTCTGTTTCTCCCGGCTCCGCACCGCGATAAAAATGCGGACAGCTGACGTGAACAACGCCCGGGATAGGCAGATTGAAGTCGCGATGGATGTGCGGCAGGCCCGTCAGACTGCCCGTCGCGATGGACGTGCCGTGGTATGACCGCTGGCGGCTGATGATTTTTCGCTTGTCGGGTTTACCGATGCCATGGTGGTAATACCAGACAATCTTCATCGCCGTATCGTTCGCTTCCGAGCCCGAGCTCTGGAATAACACTTTCGACATCGGGGACGGCGCATGGCGGATCAGATTCTCGGCAAGCATGATCGCCGGCTCGGTCGCCTTGTTCGCAAAGTTCTGGTAATACGGCAGCCGCGCGAACTGGCGCGCGGCCGCGTCCGCGAGGCGTGGCTCGCTGAAGCCGAGATTGGTGCACCACAGGCCTGACATGCCTTCGAGATATTCGTTGCCCGTGTCATCGATCACGAATATGCCCCGACCCGACGAGATCACCATCGGGCCGGCGGATTCGTGCGCGCCGAAATTGGTGTGCGGATGGATCTGATACGCGACATCACGATCCCGCAGCGAAATATGTTCCATGTTGATCGTCTACCTGATAGTAAATAGTGAAATTCGGTGTATCGGGCCGCCAGGCGCCAACCTGCCGATCAGTTGAATCCAGAATATGTGACACTGTCACGCATGTCAAACAAACAAAATCAGGCTCGCGTTATGATTTACCCCAAGCCGAGACCGCCTGCCATCGGTCGGCTTGCCAACGCGAGAGGCAGGACGCCAACGTCATCACGCTCGCACCGGACACTCCGCTGAGGCTCGGGCGCAACGCTGCGCGGTGTGCGCCAATCATGACCGTGGCTGCGTTCACGTCGTCGTTGACAAATGAGGCCATCGCCGCCCGTCGGTGACGTAAAGGTTCGCGATCCCAAGCGCGAGCAACGGCGGACCGATGACCGCCATCCAGTCCATTTCCGCACCTCATCCTCGGTTTATTTTGTGAGCGGTCCGAATCGCTTCGCATGCCGTGCGGAGGCTCTTCGACTCCGCACGGGCTGCGCCGCTTTGCTCAGATATCCAATTGCGACACGTATTTCGGATTCAGGTACGCATCGAGCGCCTCGGCACCGCCTTCGGTACCGTAGCCACTGTCCTTCACGCCACCGAACGGCACCTCGGGGAACGCAATTGCGATCTGGTTGATCGTGATCATTCCGGTTTCGACCTCGTCGGCGACACGATGTGACGTGCGGGCCGACCGCGTGTACGCAAACGCGCACAGCCCATACGGTAGACGGTTCGCTTCCGCGATCATCTCGTCGATCGTGTCGTACGCGTTCAGCACGGCGATCGGGCCAAACGGCTCCTCGCTCATGATTCTGGCCGACGCGCCGACATCGACGAGGACAGTCGGCTCGAAGTAGTAGCCGCGCTCGCCGATCCGCTTACCCCCGGTGCGCAGCGTCGCGCCATTCGATACCGCGTCGTCGACGAGCACTTCGAGCGCGCGAAGCCGCCGCTCGTTCGCGAGCGGCCCCATCGTCGTGTCTTCCGCGAGACCATCGCCGACGCGGGCCTTCGCGAGCGTTGCGACAAACGCGTCGGCGAAGCGTTCGAACACGCCGCGCTGTACGATGAATCGCGTCGGCGACGTGCAGACTTGCCCCGCGTTGCGCAGCTTGAACGTCGCGAGCTGCGCCGCGGCCGTCTCGATGTCCGCGTCTTCGAACACCAGCACAGGGCCGTGCCCGCCCAGTTCCATCGTCACCTTCTTCATGTGCTGGCCGGCGAGCATGGCCAGATGCTTGCCAACCACCGTCGAGCCGGTAAAAGAGACTTTGCGGATCACCGGATGCGGGATCAAATATTCGGAGATCTCGGCCGGATCGCCGTACACGAGATTGATCACGCCGGCGGGCACGCCCGCGTCTGCGAACGCGCGAATTAGCGCGGCCGGCGAGGCTGGCGTTTCTTCTGGCGCCTTCACGACGATCGAGCAGCCGGCGGCCAGCCCGGCGGACAGCTTTCGAACAACTTGATTGATCGGGAAATTCCACGGCGAGAACGCGGCAACCGGGCCAACGGGTTCCTTGATCACGAGCTGATACGAACCCGGAATCCGCGACGGAATCATCTTCCCGTACGCACGGCGCCCTTCGTCAGCGAACCAGTCGATGATGTCGGCCGCCGAGATGGCCTCGCCCCTTGCTTCGGCGAGCGGCTTCCCCTGTTCAAGCGTCATCAGCCTTGCAATGTCCGTCGCACGCTCGCGCAGCAGCTGCGCGGCCTTTCGCATGATGGCCGCGCGGTCGTATGCGTTCATGCGTCGCCACACGCGAAATCCGCGCTGTGCGGCATCGAGTGCCGCATCGAGATCTTCGCGCTCCGCACGTGCGACAGTGCCGATCTGCGCTTCAGTGGCGGGATTCAGCACCGGAATCGTGCGAGCGTTCGCGCCATTGCGCCAAGCGCCGTCGATAAACAGCAGCACATCTTGATACATGGAAGGAGTCCTAGATTGAAGTGGGGAATCGGTGTTACCGCCGATGTCGATCTGTTCCGAAAGCTGCCGGCGGCTCGGCATCTGACGTCGACGAGGAGATCGCCGCGCGGTGCGTTATGGCAAACACGCCGCTCGCGGTTGCGACGATCTCACCGTCCGCATTGCGCACGGTCGCCTCGCAAAATGCGAGCTTCCTGCCGTTCCGCAGCACCGACCCGCTCGCGACAAGCCGACCGCGTGCCGGTTGCAGATACGATACGTTCAGCGACGCCGTGCCCAGGTTCTCGACGTCGCCGCTCGCACGCGTTGCGAGCCCCATCGACGTGTCGAGCAGTGCTGCGATCAGCCCGCCATGCACATTGCCGCGCCGATTCGCGTGACGCGGCCTCACTTCGCACGCGATCTCGGCCCAACCGTCACCGTGACCGATCAGCTCGAAGCCGTGATCCAGACAGAACGCCGAATCGATCCGCAGGTGTGCGTCGCTCACTTCGCAAAGATTAGACATGGACGTGCCGGAGCCGCGCATCAAGTTGCGGATGGAAACCGGTGCGTGCGACACGGCTCGACAGCTCGCGGCCAAGGATCTCCTCGCACGCACGCGATGCGTCCATCAGCGCACCGAGGTCGATGCCCGTATCAACGCCCATCGTCTCGAGCACATTGACGAAATCCTCGGTACAGACGTTGCCGGTCACGCCGCCGCCGTACTTGACCTTCGTCGGATGACCACCAACGCCGCCGATCGCAACGTCGAAGTAGCGGACGCCTGCCTCGAGCGCCGCGAGATAATTGACGATGCCGGTGCCGCGCGTATCGTGGAAATGCGCGATCGTGCGCACGTCCGGAAATTCACGAAGCATTTCGGCGAACAGCGCGCGCGTCGATGCCTGCGTCGCAACGCCGATCGTGTCGCCAAGCGTGACGTACATGACGCCGGCACGTGCAAACCGTTCTACATCGCGCAGCACGGATGCCGGTGCGATCGCGCCGTCGAACGGGCAACCGAACGCGACCGAAATCGTGCCAATCAACCGGAATCGTCCGTTTGCAGCGGCGGCCATCGCATCGATGCGCCGCCACTGGTCGTCCCGCGACTGCTTCAGGTTGCGTTGAGAGTGTGCGTCGCTCGCGGACACGAGCAGGCTTATCTCATTTGCACCGATGCCGGTATCGAGATCGGCCAGCGCACGTTCGACGGCCCGCACGTTCGCGCACGTCGCTTTGTAGTAGGCGCCGTCGATGCGCGGCAGCGCTCGCAGCACGTCGGACGCATCGGCAAACTGCGGCACGACGGCCGGGTTCGAATACGACGTCGCTTCGACGCGCTTGAAGCCGGCCCGCGCGAACTGGTCTATCAGCGCTACCTTGCGAGACGTGTCGACAAAGTCGGGTTCGTGTTGAAGCCCGTCGCGGGCAAAACATTCACAGAGGATCAGATCGGCCATGATTTGCAGTCGTGTCGCCAAAAATATGTGACATGGACACGAATCAAATCAGCAATGCGGTGTAGTGTCAACTAATTTTCATAGCTCGAAACCGATCGAGCGAGGTGAGTCCAGGCACACATCGGACACGTCACCGGCCATCAATTTCACCCATAAAACCACATAAATGCAACCACATATGGTGAATTCTCTCATCTATGGCGCAATCAACAGCGCAATCCATCTTGCGGATCCGCTCACAGATCAGAGGGTAAATACTGACATGGCATCGCAGAAAATCACGAGTCAATGTCACTCTTATATTTGACTTTATCACGCACTATGCACTAACCTTGACTTCACTGCGGCAACGTTCGCCGCTCCCAGCCTCCCCGATCCGGAACCCGAGCCGCCGATGAATTCGACCTCAAACCTGCTGACTGACGATTACGGAGCCGTTCGCGTGCTCACGATGAATCGCCCTGACAAACGTAATGCGCTGAACAATGCGCTGACTACTGAATTGCTGAACGCGCTGCGCGAAGCCGACCAGGATCCAGCAATCGGGGCTGTCGTGCTGACCGGCGCCGGCAAGGCGTTCTGCGCAGGCGCAGACGTAACCGAGTTCGGCGGCTTCGTTAATTCCGCGGATACAGCGTCGGCCGCAGAGGCCGCACTGGCGCGCGCACACCTGACCACGAACCTGCATCGCGTGTTTTCGCAGATTGCGACGCCTGTAGTCGGCGCCGTGCACGGCTACGCGATGGGCGGCGGCGCCGGGCTTGCGCTGGCGTGCGACCTGGTAGTCGCCGGTGACAGCCTGAAGCTCGGCTACCCGGAACTGAAGCACGGCATCGTCGCGGCGATCGTGATGGCGAATCTGGTCCGGCAGGTTGGGCGCAAGGCCGCTTTCGAACTGGTGTCGCTCGGTGACGCAGTCACTGCGGAGCGCGCACTCGCGCTCGGCATGGTGAACCGGGTCGTGCCGGACGCTGCGATGCTTGGCATGGCGATCGAACTCGCCGCCCGCCTCGCGTCATTCGACGCGCCAGCAATGGCCGCGACCAAGCGTCTGTTCCATCGCGTCGCCGATCTGCCGTTGCAGCAGGCGCTCGACGCGTCGCTCGATACCAATATGATGATGCGCGGCTTCCGGCGGCCGCACGGCGAGCAAGCATGAGTGCGCTCGTCAAACCGCTCGCGAACGTCACCATCATCGAGCTTGCCCGCGTGCTTGCATGTCCATTCGCGGACATGATCTTGGCTGAACTGGGCGCGACCGTGATCAAGATCGAGCAGCCGGGCACCGGCGACGAAACGCGGACATTCGAACCGCAGGTCGGCGATCAGTCTGCGTACTACTTCGCTTGCAATCGCAGCAAGCTGTCCGTGACGGCGAACCTGAAAACCGAGGCTGGGCGGCAAATTGTCCGTGAACTCGCGGCCGGAGCTGACGTGCTGCTCGAGAACTTCCCGGTCGGCACACTCGCGCGGTACGGGCTTGACGCGGCGTCGCTGCGGGCGGCGCACGAGCGGCTGATTTACGTGTCGTGCACCGGCTTCGGTCAGACCGGCCCGTACGCGAAACGCAAGGGCTACGACACCGTATTCCAGGCGATGGGCGGCCTGATGAGCCTGACGGGCGAGCGCGACGGTGGTCCGGTCAAGCCGGGGCTGCCGATCGCTGACTTGTCGTCCGGCCTCTGGATCGCGATCGCGATTCTGGCGGCACTGAACGGGCGCGCACTGTCAGGGTCCGGCTCTTATATCGATTTCTCGATGCTGGACGGCCAGGTGAGTCTGCTGACGCTTGCCGCCGCGCGCTACTTCGCGCTAGGTGAAGTGCCGCCGCGGCTTGGCACGGAGCACCCGGGTCGGGTACCGTCGGCAACCTTCGCGTGTGCAGACGGCGGTTACGTGCATATCACCTGCAGCGATCAACACTGGCAGCCGCTATGCCGGTTGCTCGGGCTGGACGTGCTCGCCCAAGACGCTTCGCTCTCGACGAATGCCGGCCGCGTCGAACATCGAGACCGTGTGATGGCCTCGCTCACGACCGCCATCGCTGGCTGGACGCAGCAGGCGCTGTGCGACGCATGTGATGCGGCCGACGTGCCAGCCGGTCCGATCAAGGATGTCGCCCAGGTGCTGAGCGACCCCCACGTCAAGGCACGCGGCATGGTCAGCGCGTTCGAGCATCCGACGGCCGGACATTTTGGCGCCCTGCCGCTGCCGTTCCGCTTCGACGGCTTAGCGAACCCGGAGGTCGAGCGGCCCCCGCTACTCGGCGAACACACCGAGCAGGTGCTTCGCGAGCGCCTCGGCTACGACGACGCGCGAATCGGTGCGCTTCGCCGCGACGGCGCAATCTGAGCGCAACGGTCCAGCGCAACCCGAATCATCGTCACCGGCCGCTGCTGTCGCAGCGGCCGCGCGACAGGAGGAAAATACGTGAAAGAAAGAGAATCGCTGGTCATCGAGCGCCGCGATGCCGTCGCCGAGATCGTCCTGAACCGGCCCGAGCAGCGCAACGCGCTTAACGGCCCGATGTGCGACGCGCTGCGCGCTGCTGCGGTCGCGCTGCGCGACGATGACACCGTGCGTTGCGTAATCGTTCGCGCGAATGGCCCGGTTTTTTGCGCAGGTGCGGATCTGAAGGAGCGCAAGGGCATGGATATCGACGCGGTGCGCGCGCGTCGGCTCAAGGCATTCGCCGCATACGACGCGCTGGAGCAGATCGGCAAGCCGTGCATTGCGCTTGTCGACGGGCCTGCGGTCGGCTCCGGCGGCGAGATCGCCATGGCCTGCGATTTTATCGTTGCCACCGCAAACGCGAGCTTCCGGACGCCCGAGGCGCTATGGGGTACCGTCGGTGCGACCCAGCGGCTCCCGCGGGCGGTCGGCAAACGGCTCGCGAAGGACATGGCCTACACGGGCCGCTCGCTATCCGCACGCGAAGCGCGCGACGCTGGGCTCGTGTCGCGGATCGTCGACGCGGCCGAGGCGCTCGCGACCATCCGCGCAATCGCGGACGACATCGCGGCCGCCCCCCCACTCGCAATGCGGCTCACGCGCGAGTGTATCGATCGGGGTGTCGAATCCGATCCAGCGGGCGCGCTCGCGATCGAAATTCTGGCGATCGATTCACTGCTGCAGAATGCAGATTGGAAAAGCACGATTTCGAATTTTGGTTCGACCGCGTCGGGCGGATCGAACGCAGGAGGTGATGACAATGACTGACCAGTATGCCAAACAATTCGGGCTTCGCGGCCCTGTCACCCTCCCCGCCGTGCTCGCCGCCTGCGCTGCCTCGACACCGGACGCCGAGGCGCTCGTGATCGACGGCGAACGGATCGACTATCTGACGCTCGCTGAGCGCGTCGAAAGTACGGCCGCGCGGATGATCGCCCTCGGGATTGAGCCCGGCGAGCACGTCGGAATCATGATGGGCAATTCGATCGATTGGGTTGTGCTGTTCTATGCCGCGGCGTCAATCGGTGCCGTGACCGTGCCGATCAATACGCGCTTCAAGACTGACGAACTCAATTACTGCCTGAAGCAAAGCGACGTGCGCGTGCTGTTCTATGTCGACAAGTTCCTGAAGATCGACTACACACAGCTGCTTCGCGACGTGGAGCCTGCGTTCGACCGCGCGCTCCCGGGCGAGGTACTGCCCATGCTTCGCCGTGCATTGATGGTCGGCGGCACGGATCGCGCCGTGCCGACAGGCGTCGAGCGCTTCGAATCGCTGCCCGACACGCCGGAGTATCGGGACGCGGCTGAATTGCGCTCGCTTCAAGTGACGCCCGAAGACACCCTTCTGATCCAGTACACGTCGGGCACGACGTCATTCCCGAAAGGCGTGCTACTGAGCCATCGCAACATGCTGACGAACGCGGCGGCCTCGGCGATGCGGATCGGCGTGCGGCCCGACGACCGGTATTTGAGCGTGCGACCGTTCTTCCATGTTGCCGGCACCACAATGTCGCTGCTGGTCGCGCTCGTGACGGGTGCGTGCCTGCTGTCGGTGCCGTCGTTTGACGTCGCGCAGGTGCTCACGCTGCTCGACGAGGAGCACTGCACTCTGACATCCGGTAACGACACGATCTTCCTGATGATGATGAGCCATCCGGAGTTCCGACGCGAACGAATCCATCTGCGCGGCGGCTGGGCGGCGGCAGGCCCGGAGATCATGCAGCAGATCCACGACTTGATGGGCGTGCCGTACATGGTCGGCGCGTACGGTCAGTCCGAAGCGTCACCGAACGTCGTGCTGAACGACTGGCGCGATCCGCTCGAGATCCGCGTCGCAGGCTGGGCGCATCCACATCCGGGGATCGAGATTCGCACTGTGTCGACCGAGACGAACGCGGTGCAGCCCGCGAACGCACCGGGTGAAATCCAGGTACGCGGCTGGAATGTGATGAAGGGTTATTACAACAAGCCGAAGGAGACCGCGCAGGCGTTCACCGAGGACGGTTGGCTGCGCACCGGCGATCTCGGCGTGATCGACGACGAGGGCAGACTGCGGATGCTCGGACGACTGAAGGACGTATTCCGCGTCGGCGGCGAGAATGTCGCGCCGGCAGAAGTCGAGGAAACACTGTACGGGCACCCGGCCGTGCAGCTCGCGCAGGTTGTTGGCGTACCCGATGTGCGGCTCGGCGAAGTACCCGCCGCGTTCGTCGTACTGCGTCCCGGCACTAGCGCGACCGACGAGGAACTGATCGCATGGTGCAAGAGCCGATGCGCGAATTTTAAGGTGCCGCGTTATCTGCGTGTCGTGCCGTCGTTCGACGACATCGGAATGACCGGCAGCTCCAAGGTACAGAAGAACAAGCTGCGGGATTACGCGATCCGTGAATTCAACCTTGCCTGACCGCGTCGACCGACTCATCGCCCTCTTCGGTGCCCGCCAAGACCGGGTGCCAACTTTGACATCGCCATGAAGCCAACCCGTATTACCCGCTTACTCGATATCCGTTACCCGATCGTCCAAGCCGGCATGAGCTGGGCATCGTCAAACGCCGCATTGCCGGCCGCCGTTACAAACGCGGGCGGCCTCGGTGTCATCGCTGCCGGGCCGATGTATCTCGACGCGTTTCGCGACACCGTCCGAGCGGTCAAGGCCGCAGTCAACGGCAAGACCTTCGCAGTGAATCTGCCGCTCTATCGTCCCGAAGCCGAGCGATTCCTCGACGTGATCGAGGAGGAGCGCGTACCCGTCGTGATCGCATCGCAAGGCGGGCCGCGCGCGCACCTCGGGCGATTCCATGCGCTCGGCACCCGATGGTTCCATGTAGTCTCGACGCTCGAACATGCCGGCAAGGCAGCCGACGCCGGCGTGGATGCACTCGTCGTGGTCGGCGCCGAAGCCGGCGGCCACCCACCGGCCAATGGAGTGAGCACGCTCGTCGCAGTGCGCCGGGCAGTACAAGCGTTCGACTTGCCGATCATCGCGGGAGGTGGTGTTGCGGACGGTTTCGGTGTCGCCGCGCTGATCGCGCTCGGCGCCGACGCAGTCCAGCTCGGCACCCGCTTTATCGCGACACGCGAAGCCGGCGTTCACGAGAACTACAAGCGCGCGGTACTCGAGACCGAAATCGACGGCACGGTGCTCGTCGGCATTCGGAAGCTACCGATCCGGATGACGAAGAACGCATTCGCGAACGACGTGTTGCGCGCCGACTTCGAGGGTTACGACGACGACCGCTATGGCGCGCTGTTCAACAGCAGTTCGCTGCGCCAGGCTGCACTGGAGGGCGATACCGAGCGCGGCAAGGTCGAGCTCGGACAATCCGCCGGGCTGATCACGGATTCGCCTTCGGCAGCCGAGGTCGTCGAACGTCTTGTTCACGAGTATGAAGCGGCCGCAGCCCGCTTAAGTTGACCCGCCGACAAGCGAATCCAACAGTGCCTTGGCCTCTCGCAAGTCGGTGGTGTCGAATCCTTCCGTGAAACCGCCGTAGACTTCCGACAGCGTTTGCCGGGCCTCTGCAATTTTGCCCTCACGCTGCCACAATAGGGCCAGGTTCGACACCGCGCGCAATTCCAGCGATCGGGCGCCCTGCTGGCGCGCGACCGCGATCGCCTGACAAAAACACGCTTCGGCATCGTCGCCGCACGCGGAAATGCGACCGTCGTTGTTCAATGCGCCGAGCAGTATGGCGCCCTTGAGCCGATGCAACTCCGCCTCGAAGTAATGCTCTCCGGTTTTGCCGACGATTGCCATTGCCTCTGTGAGCGCACCGAGGCCGGCCTCGGTGTCGCCCGCACGCCGGTAACTATCGGCAAGGAGGGCGAGAAAATACGAACGCTGGTCCTCACCGCCGGCGGCCCGCTCGGCAGTCAGGCCTTCACGCATTTGTGCGATTCCGTCCAGAAGGCGATCCCGTTCGGTCAGGGCCCAGCCCCGGACAATTGTTCCCCGCGCGCGCCAGTATAAGAATCCCTGCTCGGTCGAGAGAGTGGTGACTGCTTCCGCATACTCGCAGGCCTGCGATACCTCTCGCCGAAGCTGATGCAACTCGGCCGTATAAGCCAGAGTAAACGCCAAGGTTGGTCCATAGGCCAGCCTTTGTGCGAGGGCCAGTGCCTCCCGGCTTCGTGTGAGCGCCTGATCGGGATATCCCTGAAGCCACAAGGTCAATGCCAAGCAGTTCAAGGCCCGAATGCCGGGATCTACACCGTGCGCAAAGACGTGTGCCTGATGCTGTTCGGGGTCATAGAAGGTTAGCGCCTGTTCCTGATGGTTGCGGGCGGCGTCGAGTTCCCCTTGGAGGAACAGACACGCCCCGAGTGAGCCAAGTGCCTCCACGAGCAAGCCCGGATCCTTTGCCCGCCTCGCCATACGGAGCATTCGCTTACTCAGTTCACGCGTAGTCGCGTACTCCGCACGCGTCAGATAATGGATCCTTAGTCCCAGTAGCACGGCGAAGCGCTGCGAGGTCTCGCCGATCTGCTCGCACAACGCCAGCGCGCGGGTATAGATCGAGGCCACCTCTGGCGCGCCGTAGCCATGCACGTCCATCAGGGCCGGTCCCAGCGAAAGCAATAGCATTAGTTCACGATGCGCGCGTGTTGGTGTGTCGGGCAAGCGCTTCAGCAACTCCAGTGCCGTGCCGAGGTGATGCATCGCATCCAGATGGGCTGCATGACGGAGCGCTTGTTGTGCTGCTTGATGCAGATATGCGACGGCCTTCGGGATATTGCCGCTCAGGCTGTAGTGATGCGCGAGTTCGCCGCAGTAATCCGCGATGCGGGTCGGGAACAGCACCTCGATCGCCCGTGCCGTGCGCTCGTGCAGCGCGCTGCGACGCTGCGTGAGCAGCGACTGACCGGCGACTTCCTGTGTCAGCGCGTGCTTGAACGAATACTCGACCTCCGGGAACGCGGGCCGCTCGTTGATGAATTCCGCGGCTTCCAGACGGGCCAGACGCCGGCGCAAATCGTCGTCCGCCTGCGCGGCCTCGCCGCCGCAGATGCGCTGGATCAGGCTGAACGGAAATTCCTTACCGATGACGGCAAGCGTCTGCAGCAGCTCCTTCTCCGCGACCGGCAGCCGGTCGATACGGGCGGCGAGCACACCTTGCACGGTCGTCGGAATATGCAGCGCCGCCGGGGTCTGCTCGATTCGGTAGCGACCGGGCTCGCCGAGCAGCGATTGCTCCTCGGCGAGCGTCTCCACGACTTCCTCCATGAAGAACGGGTTGCCTTCCGTCTTCTCCAGAATCAGTTGCCGAAGCGGCACGAGCGTCGGATCGTCGCCGAGCAGCGCCGCGAGCAGTCCCTGCGCTTCGGCCGGCCCGAGCGGTTCGAGCCGCAACCGCGAGCAATGCGCGCCCGCATCCCGGACAGGCCGATACTCGGGCCGGTAGTTCACGAGCAGCAAGATTCGCGTGTCCGGCACGTGTTCGATCAGTTGCGCGAGAAAGGCTTCGGTCTCGCGGTCCAGCCATTGGAGGTCCTCGAACAGCAGCTCGACCGGCTGATCGCGACTCTCGCGCGCGAGCAGTTGCGTGATCGCGTCGAAGGTCCGGTCCCGCCGGATTCGCGGATCCATTTCCGCGAGCGCCGAACTCGGGTCGCCGATGCCGAGCAGGTAGAGCAGGTATGGCACGAGCTCCTCGAAGCCACGTTCGAGCGTCAGCGCCTTGCCCGCAACTTTCTCGCGGCAGCGTCGCTCGTCGTCGTCTGCGACGATCTGGAAATAGTTCTTCAGCAATTCGATCAGCGGCAGGTTCGCGAACGCCTTGCCGTGCGAGACTGAGAAGGTTTCGAGCACCAGACAACCGCGCCGTGAGCGTTCCTTGAATTCATGGAACAGCCGCGACTTGCCAACCCCAGCCTCGCCGACCACCGCGACGACCCGCCCGCGCCCCGCCCTAGTCTCATCTAGCGCCCCGTGCAGGTGTTCCAGTTCGGCGTCGCGGCCAACAAATCGCGCGAGGCCACGATGCGCGGACAGCTGCAGGCGAGTGCGCAGCGCACCGAGACCCAACACCTCGTACACCGACAGCGGCTCGGAAATGCCCTTGACCTGCGTGGCCCCGAGCGCCTTGAACTCGAAGTAGCCTTCGGCCAGCTTGTGCGTCGACTCGCTGACGAGGATCGATGACGGTGTCGCGATCCCTTCCATCCGCGACGCGATATGGATCGTATGGCCAACCGGATCGTAATCGGTGTGCAGGTCGTCGGTGCGGATCGAGCGCACGACTACTTCGCCGGTGTGGACGCCCACGCGAATCTGTAGCGGAATGCCTTTCTCCAGACGGATGCGGTCGCCGTGACGGCGCATCGCCTGCTGCATGCGCAGCGCCGCGAACAGCGCGCGCTGCGGATGATCCTCGTGGGCGATCGGCGCGCCGAACAGCGCGAGGATGCCATCGCCGAGCGACTTGGCGACGTAGCCTTCGTAATAGTGGACGGCTTCCATCATCAGCGCGACGACCGGCTCGATCAGGCGATGGGCTTCCTCCGGGTCCAGGTCGTAGATCAACGCGGTGGAGCCCGCCATGTCGGCGAACAGCGCGGTGACGGTCTTGCGTTCACCGGCGGTTTCGCCTCGCGCTTCCATCGCCGCCTGCTCGGCGCGGATGCGCTCGGCGAGGTGTTGCGGCGTGTAATGGATCGGCGCCGCGGACAGCCCCGAAGCCGCTGGCGGATACGGAGACTGCGCGACTGCCGCATCGCTCTGAGGCGCGCCGCATGCATCGCAGAATCGGGCGGACGGCCTTAGCTCGTGGCCACAGCGCGGACACGTGCGCGACATCATAGCGCCACACGCTTCGCAAAATCTGACCCCGGCGAGGTTCTCGAATCCGCATTTTGCGCAACGCATACTACCCCTTCCATTGCCGAGGCCCAGCACTCAAACATTACGCGCCGCGTCCGCGTCAGACAAGCGTCGACCGAGGGAAATGGAGGTCCGACCGGGCCTCAAGTTGTATGCGAGCACGTGCAAGCTCATTTCGGTCTCGACGCTGCCCAGCCCGCGGGTCTGGACGATCCGCGGTGCCGAACTCACGCGGTCGGGATCTACACACAAGTGTTGAATCAGCATGGCATTGTCTATAGCCAGCCGATCGTGCTGAACAAACGGAAGGCTGGCGTGGTGATCGAAGGCGTGTTGCGCCACAACGAAAACCGCGACGATGATGGTCTGCAGCGACTTTCAGTCGACACGCACGGGTACATAAGCGTAGGCATGGCCATTTCGAAACTGCTCGACTTCGATCTGTACCCGGGGCGGTGCAATCTGGCGCAAGCGCAAATTGTACCTTCCACGCGGAGTTTCCGTCTCCGAAGGTCTGTCGGCGATTGCAGCCCACGACGTGTCGCTCAAGGCGATTCGCGCCGGATGGGACGAACTGCTGCGACTCGTCACCTCGATTCAGTCCGGCTGCGTCAGCGCGGTAGTCGCACTCCAGCGGCCCCTCACCGCGCCATGTATTTTTTCAAATATCGCAGCCTATTGTACCTATAGGCAAAATCCCACCAACACGCCGATCATTATTAATGCCAAAACACAAGTCATTGATTTCGATGCAATTCCAAATTTTCAATGTTTGCAATTTAACAATTATAAACACATCCATTAATATCGATATTTAAATTTGGCTTCAACTTCTCGTTCGCGGAGATGGACGTGCGGTTCTTGTTCGTGTTTAAAATGCGGCTTTATCGCTTCCGAACTCTCCCATGCGGTCACTTCGCCTGCCATGGCGTCGCCAACCCGACATGCCTGTCATCGAGCCCGTGCTGTGTCGTCCGCTGGTGCAGAGAGCCGATCTCGAGCACTCGGACGATCTGTCTCGCCCCGAGTTATTCGGCAATCCGGATGGCGGCGCAACGATACCCGACCTGACTGACGGTGCTGGCATTCACAGACGTCTTGCACAGATTCCAAGCGACGGCGATGGGCAGGAAATGTCAACGCGCACGGCGAGCGATACGAATCGCACGCACGACGTCATTGGCGATCTGCATACGCAATATTGGCGCGCGCCGACCGATCCGCACGCCTCGCCCACCAATTCGTCGGCCGGACGGTCAGAAAAACCGTCGGCACATGTGGCCAAGGGCGGCGTACTGGAAGAATTGGAGCCGCAAGGCGACCCTGCGGATTCCGACTCCATCGCAGCGCTGCTGTCAGGCGAGCGCAAGCTTGAAGACGTCTTCTGCCAGCTCGAAAAAGGGGCAACATCAGATCTGGAAGTCGAGCCCGTGCCGGATCCTGCGGCTGTCTGCCCCACCCGAATATCACGCGGCCGCCGCGCACCGGGCACGGGCCTTGCTGCCTGCACCCGTGCAGCACGAGCATCACGCGCTTTCCATGGACTGCCTGCTGTCCGCTCTCTCACGCAAGAACGGGGGATGACGCGGCTCACTACCTCCGACTCGCCTTGCACCCATCGCTTACTCGGTGCGCCACTCGCCGAGCAGCTTGAGCGAATCGAGGCGCGCGTGCGCGCTCAGTCGGCCACCGCGTCGTATCGCTGGGTGCTATTCCGGTTAATGTGCGTAACAGGCCCGCGGACGCGGACCACCCAGCAGAATCAGATCTGCTCCAAATTTAATAAAGATTCCGCATTAGTTTTAGAGCGACCACGAAGTGACGATCTGGCCGCTCACGCTTACCGAAGCGCACTTGACCGGGATTTTATCCGACACGCCGGTGCGTGGCGCGCTATGGCTGAGGCTCGCCACTACAGGCGATGTACGCGTGTGCGACCTGAAGGGTTCTCGACCGACTTCACGTCTATCTTGCGTGTGACGAGCAGGCCGCGTCGCACCTCTTTGAGCTGCTGCAGGTCGCGGGCGCCGCGTCGGTGATTTCCGCGCCCGGCGGATTCGAAGCACGGTTGTCGCAATCTCGCGTAATTGACCCGCTTCGACGGCACCAATAAATTTAATGATGCGTATTTTATGCAATTCATATCGTAAAGTTTCTGGAGCTTTATTTTATGATAAGAGTGTTAATTGCCGACAAGCACGCGATCGTCAGAGGTGGATTGAGGCACATCATCGCTACGACGAGCGATATGGTTGTGGTGGCTGAAGCCGCACATGGCTCGGAAGTAATCGACAAGCTGCGCACCTGCACGGTCGACCTGCTGTTGCTCGATATGACGATGCCCGGCATCAGTGGCATCGACCTGATCCGGCGTCTGCGTGCCAAGCAATTGCCGATACTGGTGCTATGTATGCTCGAAGGGGAGCAGTGTGCGTCGCGCGCACTGCGCGCTGGCGCGACCGGCTATCTGACGAAAGACAGCGACCCGGGCGCGCTGCTCGCGGCGATCAGAAAGCTTGCTGACGGCGAGAAATTCACCGACCCGAAGCTTATCGATACAATGGCCTTTGAAACTAATCCAGCCGATGTGCAACCACACGAAGTGTTGTCAGACCGCGAGTTTCAGGTGCTGCAGATGCTAGCGGCCGGAAGGAGCATCAATGAAATAGCGAAAGCGTACGTGCTCAGTGCAAAAACAATCAGTACACACAAGATGCGACTGATGCGGAAGCTCGGACTGACAAACAATGCCGAGATAATCCGTTATGCCGTTCAGCATGCTTTGACGCCGTCGGAAGCGGTGTATTAAGGAAAACTCCCAAAAAGCCCACGATCGGCGCGGTCCAGACGTTATAGAAAGAAAACGAGCAGCAGACGCTTCGTTCGTGATCAGTTTGCTTCGAACTGGTGCGTGCAACCGATTGTTCAGCATTGCCTTAACAGACTGCATAGAAACGTTGTAGGCAATCCCAAGGCCAGTCGAGCGCTTACCGTCAATGCGGCGCCGGACACCGAGGTTGCCGTCCTTCAGCGTGTCAGTCGCGACGCGACGACCGTCCTTGTATCGTGCGGCAGTTGCGTGCTCAGGGCCGTCCGTCGAGCGCTAACGCGTGGCGTTGCAGTTTGCAACACCAGGGGGCTCGGTCCACAAGCGTACGTATCGGGTGACCACGGATTCGCGCATCACCTGCCGGTGGCGCCGAATCCGCTGGATCGCCGCGTAGACGGCTGACGGCCCGACTACCTGTCAGATCGAGTTCCGGCTAATACAGCAATTGCACTCGGACCGCGCCCAATATGCCGGCGGCGCGTACCGGACACTGGCCGTCACTTTCAAGATGAATGTCTCAATGAGCCGTCGTGCCAGCGCATGGGACAACGCGCCGATTGAGAGCTTCTTTAAGACGCTGAAGATCGAAAGAATCTACCAGACACCACGAAACGCGCGCCGAAGCCTGCCTGGACATCGTCGACTGGATCGAAGGCTATTGCAAGCGGTAACGTCTGCATACCTCGATCGACGACCTTACTCCGTCGACTACGAGAACAGGTTGATTGCCGCATGAGTTGCTGTACGTGAATACGAGGCTGGAACAATGCTGAGCGGCCTGGATATAACCATCAGGAGATGGCGTCCACATATGATGCAATACGCTATTTCCGGGGCCCGTTGCTAATCTGCTTTGGGTCATGATCGCGACTGGGCTCGAATGAGCGCCATCTGCTCAAATGCTTCGAGGATCCTCATGCGCGCCCATACAGGGTTCGCCCCCGGACCAACCAGCCGATATTGAAATGGCAGCAAAGGACCATTCCACAGCTTCTGGTAGAGATCAGCGTCTGACGCTCGCAGTGCATCGAGAGGGGGCATCACCCCGATTTCCGCTGCGATGGCATCGGCAGCGGCCACCAGGTCGCCGTACAGGGCTTGCGGCCTGACCGCGGCCTCGCGCAAACAGCGCTCCTGCTCAATGCTCTGCAGCATGACTTCTGCGGGAGGCAGGTCCATCTGCCCGGCGAAGACCAGACTGGCCCACCTTGCTTGCAACTCCGACAGCGCGAACGTGGACAGTTGCAACTGGCCAATCAGGGCCATGTTCCTGAGCTGCGGATGAAACGTCCGCTTGTATAGCAGAATCGGACTGAATCCGTCGCCCTCCCGGAAGTCCAGTGCGGTAAGCATCTCTGCCGCCAGGAAAGGCAGTCCGATTTGGTATCCCGTTCCCAGAATGACGGCATCCGCCTCGATTCGTGCTCCATCGCACAAATACACTGCATCCTTGCCGAACGATTCAATCTCCGACCGTCTGACGACGATGGCCCCCTCCTTCACCAACTGGTCGTAGTGAATCGACAAGGCCATGTAGGGCGGGTCCGCGTACCGCGCCTCATCAATATGAAGGGGGCTACCGATGTCCTGTACCGCACTGACCGAATTGAAGAACAGGTTTGCCGCATAGTTGGCATCCTTGCCGCTGCGGCCTCCCTTTGCTCCGCCCAGCGCCATGCTCATCGCGCGATTCTGCATAAGCCAATCCCAGGGCACAGACGCGCCGTCTTCCGTTCTGACGTCCTTTGGGACGATCCAGTAGGGGCGACGGATTACCTGCGTCACGGACTTCGCATGCCCAGCCAGATCGCTGGCAATCTCCGTCCCGCTGAAAGACATCCCGACGACGACCACGCGTTTGCCCAGAAAGGCATCCCGATCCCTGTACTGACTGCTGTGGAGTACGCCGCCGGAAAAACAATCCAGTCCCGAAAAGTCCGGTATCGCAGGTACCGCCTGTGGTCCCGTCGCCACGATCACGAAATCGAATATCTCGGACGATGACGCACCATCCGCCTCCCGTGTCGTCACTTCCCACTTCTCGCCCGCTCTGCGCACATGAGAAACCGTGCAGTTCAAGCGCAATCTCTTCAGCAAATCGAACGATGTCGCGTATGCCCTCAGGTATGCGGAGATATCCGTCCAGTGCGGGAACAGCGGAGCAGAATCCGGCCACGGAAAATCGGAAAAGATCAATGGCGAAGAAAATCGCGAGATATTTGCGTGCATCGAACGCCATCGTCTGCCGCCCTCATCGTTCCACACCCCACCAAGACTTCCCGATCGTTCCAGAATGACTGGGTCCAGACCGTACTCGAGCGCGGACTTCGCACTCACCAGACCTGCAGGACCTGCCCCGATAACAGCGACGCGCCTCATGAAATTCTCCCGGTCGATTACGCCTTACTGTTGGAATCCCGTAACCCGCCAGATCTCACTTCCCGTGAGAGAGGTCGACGGTGATCATCCGTGTTGCTCGGGAATCTGCGACTACTCCCCAGGTTACTAGTGGAACATCGCGACCGCATCGCACGGCTCGCCCCGTCTCCAGCAGATCCACCTCGGCACTACCAGCATCGATCTGGCGCAAGTGCCAGCGTCTGCCATCGGGCGTCGCCGCCGAGCCTGCATCGTCGAGGCCGATATCGATATGCCTGAAGTCGAGCCAGAGTCTGGTCCCTGCTGCCTTTGCACAGGTCGCATTCACGCACCAAGCGCCTGTCAGCACTGCGTTCGGGGCCGCTTCTCGCGAGCCGGACAACGCCGTGTGCTCTGAGGGCGGCAGCATCCTTACCTGCAACCCGTCCTCGCCTTGTGCCCGAACTGGCTCGATCGACATCGCTCCCCACCGAGCATTGCATGCTCCGCGCAACGACCGCGCGATGTCTGGATTGAGAGAGACTGCACTGAAACGCGGCGCGCACAAGGCTCACGGCCACGGGCAATGAATCCCGCCCGACGACGGAGGTAGCAGCTTGCCTACTGCACCGCCACTTCGACACGTGCCGACCCGTCACGCAATACCGCCGCAAGTTGCCGCACCGTCGGACATTGGAACAGCACCCCCAATGGCGGGTTGTGGCCGAGCTCCTGCTGAATCTCCTCGGCCAGCCGAAGCACCAGCAACGAGTGCCCGCCCAGATCGAAGAAGTTATCGTCGGGACCGACCGTGCTCACGTCCAGCACGCGCCGCCAGAGCACGGCCAGTTGCTGCTCCACCCCGTCCGACAGCCCCATGGCCGATTCGTCCGCGGCCACGCCGGTGGTATCCGGCGCCGGCAATGCACGCCGGTCTAGTTTGCCGTTCGGGGTCAATGGCAATGCAGACAAGCACACAAAATGCCGCGGAACCATGTAGTCTGGCAGCCTCTGCTTGAGAAACCGGCGTAACAGCCCGACGTCTTTGTCGGGAGCATCGGTCGCTCCACCACCCTGCCGCTTCTGCACCAGATACGCTACAAGTTGCCGCCCCCCTCCGTCGTCGCCGACCACAACGGCGGCTTCCCGCACGCCGGGAAACTGGCACAATGCGGCCTCGATCTCGCCCAGCTCGACGCGATAGCCGCGGATCTTGACCTGGCTGTCCTGCCGGCCGAGAAATTCGATGTTGCCGTCCGGCATGTAGCGGCCGAGGTCACCAGTACGATAGAGTGTGCCGACGCCGCGAAACACGTCGGGCACAAAGCGCTCTGCCGTCAGCTCCGGCCGGTTGAGATAGCCGACGGCAACGCCATCACCGCCGATATACAACTCCCCCACGACGCCGGCCGGAACAGGTTCACCAAGGGCGTCTAGAATGTAAATCTGCTGGTTGGTCATTGGTTTGCCGTACGGAATACTGGCCTGCTCCGGCGCGACGTCCCCGATGGGGTAACAGATGGACCAGATCGACGCCTCGGTGGCACCGCCGAAGCTCCAGACCCTTGCGTGAGCGCTAAGGGCCCGGATACGGTCCGGCAGCGCGACAGGAATCCAGTCGCCACTGAGCATGACTACACGCAGCGTCTCCAGCTGTTTGCCCGCCCCCACCGGCATCCGTTCGACATGACGCGTCAGCACTTCCATCATCGGCGGCGTTGAATTCCAGAGCGTCACCTTCTCCTGCCCCATGAGCGCGAGCCAGTCGGCCGGATCCGGGTACGCCGAGGGCCGCGGCATCACGATAGTGGCACCCGCCGCCAGCGCGCCGAACAAGTCGTAGACCGACAGGTCGAAACTCAGCGACGACAGGGCCAGTATGCGATCGGCCTCGCCAACGATGAAACGGCCATTGATATCCCGCAGCGTGTTGACTGCAGCGCGATGCGTGATCATGACGCCCTTGGGCTTGCCGGTCGATCCCGACGTGTAGATGACGTAGGCCAGCGCGCCTGCATCCATCGCCTCCGCCACGGCCAACGGCGCGTGTTGCGCCATGGCGAAGCCGTCGCTGTCGAGACAAAGGACAACCCCGTCGTGATCCGCATACTGCCTGCGCAGATGCTGTTGCGTCAGCAGTACGCGCGCGCCGGCGTCACGAAGCATGAAAGCCCGGCGCTCCGCCGGATATGCCGGATCGACAGGCACGTACGCCCCCCCGGCCTTGAGTACGCCGAGCACCCCCACGACCATCTCCGGTGAGCGTTCGATACTGACGCCGACGCGCTCGCCCGTGGATACGCCAAGTTCCCGCAAATGCGCGGCGACCTGGTTCGCCCTCTGCTCCAATGCCCGATAGGTCAGCCCGTGCCCGTCAAAGCGGACCGCCACCGCATCCGGGGTCCTTGCGGCCTGGGCTTCGAACAGCTGGTGCATGCAGGGATCGCCATCGCGCGTCTGCACGGTATCGTTCCCGCGAAGCAGCAACGCCTGACGATGCGCCTGAGTCATCAGCGGCATCTGGGCGATGCGCGCGGACACATCGACGATCATCTGTTCGAGCAGCAGCTCGAAGCTCTGCGCCATCCGCGCGATCGTCGCAGCCGCGAACAGATCCGAGTTGTAGGTCAGGGTGCCCGTGATAACGTCCTCCTGCTCGCACAGCCAGAACTGCAGGTCGAACTGCGTCACGCCGTTTTTCACATCTGTCAGTCGCTGCTCCCATCCGGGAGAAGACGATGCGGGTGCAGCCAAGATGAACATGACCTGATATAGCGGATTCTGACCCGGTACGCGCTCGGGCCCGACCTCCGCAACGATCCTTTCGAACGGCACCGCGTTGTGGGCAAAGGCATCGAAGCAGGTGCTCCGCACACGCTCGATCAGTTCGCGAACGGTTGGATTGCCACTCAGGTCGGTGCGCAGCACCATGGTTTTTTCGGCTGGCCCGAGCACCTCCGCAAAACCAGGCCGGTGACGGTCTGAGACCAGCGTGCCCAGGGCAATATCTTCCTGCCCCGCGTAGCGATACAACAGGGTCTTGATCGCAGCCGCCAGCACCATAAAGAGCGTCGCCCCCTCCTTGTTGCCCAGACGCACGAGTCCGGCAGCCAGTGTCTTCCCGAGCGAGAGCGGATGGTTTGCGGCCTGCAACCGGGTAACTTGCGGGCGTGGGTAATCCGTCGGCAACCGCAACGGGGCGATTCCTTGCAATGCGCGCTTCCAGTAGGCAAGCTGGGGAGCCAATGCGACCTCGGTAAGCTCACGCGCTTCCCACGCGACAAAGTCGCGATACTGGCGCATGGGTTCTGGCAGCGGCGACGGTTGTCTTGCGGAGAACGCACGATACAGCGCGGCAAGTTCGTTCGGCAGCAGTTGATGCGAGCAGACGGCGTCGGTGATCATGTCGTTCCCGACCACAAACAGCCAAAAATCGTCATCGTCCACGCATGCCAGTCTGGCGCGCAGGATTCTGCCTTGCGTGAGGTCCAGTGGCCGATGCAGGTCGTCTGCGGCCCACTGGCACGCCCGTGCTTCGCGTTCCGGTTTCGGGTATGACCGCAGATCCGCGACCGGCAGATCAAACGGCTGCGGTGGCAGGACCACCTGCATCGGCGTGCCGTTGCGCGTAACAAACGCCGTCCGGAGAATTTCATGACGGCGGGTGAGTTCCGTAAGACTTCGGGCCAGCGCGTCAACGTTGACCGCTTCCCGGATCCGCAGGGTGTGGGCAGCGCTCGATACCGGCGCTCCCGGATAAAGATGCGCGAGGAACCAGATCTGGCGCTGGAACGACGAAAGCGGAATCTCCCGTGTGGCAAGGCGGTGCAGGATCTCCGCCTTGCGTGCAGAGAGCTCGCCGCGAAGCGCCGCGGTCAGTACACCGGCCGGCGCCTTGCAGCGCAAGTTGCCGGCCTCTGCCCAGAGCTCAACGCCTTGCGTTGAGAGCGTGTTCAGAAACGCGTCCGTGGCTTTCACAGTGTCACCTCCTCGAGATCGCCTGCGCTCGCGGATGACGTACCGGAGGATTCGGCCACCGCCTGCATCGACGCAATGTAGTGAGCCAGCTTCGCGACGGTCGGCTGTGCGAACAGCGCCTGCCAGGTCAGGGGAATGGGAAACGCATCCTGGATCCGCGCAATGAACTGCATCGCGAGCAGCGAATGGCCACCGAGTTCGAAGAAGTTGTCGTGGACGCCGACTTCCACGCCAAACAGGGCCCCCCATTTCTCCGCGAGTATGGCTTCTGCCGGCGTGCGCGGGGCGACATAGCTCTCGTCCAGCGTCCTCGCCCCCGTGAACGTTGCGGGTGCGGGGAGCGCTGCGCGATCGATCTTTCCATTCGGGAGCACAGGCAACGCCCCAAGTGGCATCACGGCAGCCGGGAGCATGTAGTGCGGCAGGCGGCCTTGCAGATGCTTGCGTACCTGCCTCACCAGTTCGGCGTCGTCGATATCGTCGGTGGCTGGCACAACATAGGCCACCAGATGTCTGACCCCGGGCTCGGGCTCGCGCGCTAGCACGATGGCCTGCCGCACCGCAGCGAGATCGGCCAGTGCCGCTTCGATCTCGCCCGGCTCGATGCGGAATCCGCGAATCTTGACCTGATCGTCTACGCGGCCGACATACTTGAGATTGCCATCAGGAAGGTAGCGGACAATGTCTCCGGTCTTGTAGAGCCGAGCGCCGGTCACTGCGCAAAACGGGGCGGTGACGAAACGCTCCTTCGTCAGTTCCTTGCGGTTAAGATAGCCGCGCGCCAGGCCCGCGCCACCGATATAGAGCTCGCCGGTATCGCCGCGCCGCACAGGCTGCATGACCGCATCCAACACATAGACCTGAAAATTGGCGATGGGCCGGCCAATTGGCGGTTCGTCCATGTCGGCCGCCTCCGCACCGAGGTCGCAACTCGTGGCAATCACCGTGGTCTCCGTCGGCCCGTAGGTATTGACGAGGCGGACCGACGCACCGCAGTGCTCACGCCACAACCGTACGCGCTCACCGAGTGCCCGTTCTCCCCCGATGATCACAAGGCGGAGCGACACAGGTACCGATGCGCCCTCCAAGTCCAGGGCAAGCTGGTGCCAGTACGCGGTCGGCAGGTCCAGCACCGTCAAGCTCAGACGCTCGCAGGCCTCGAAGAACGCGCTGGTCGTACTGATCATGTCATCGGTACGTAACACCAGCGTCGCGCCGCTCGCAAGGCACGGGTAGATTTCCTCGGCCGCCGCGTCAAAGCTCAGCGACGCGAACTGCAGAACCCGGTCGCCGGCACGCAAATCGTACGCGGAACGCGCGTGCGTGGTCAGGTTGACCACCGCGCGATGTTCGATCAGCACGCCCTTGGCCTTGCCGGTCGAACCTGACGTATAGATCACGTAAGCAAGGTGCTCGGGAGTCACGCCCGTGCGCAGGTTGGTATCGTCCATGTCAGCGATCGCGTCCCACTGCCGATCAATGCAGACGACCTCCGCGCAATGCGGCGGCAATGCCGCCAGCAGCGGCTGCTGGGTTAGCAGCAGCGAGATACCGGAATCTGCGATCACATAGGCTAGGCGCTCTTCAGGATAGGACGGATCCAGCGGCAAATAGGCGCCACCGGCTTTCAGGATGCCAAGCATACCGATCAGCATGTCGATCGACCGCTCGATGCAGATGCCGACGATCATGTCAGGCCCGACGCCTTGCGCGCGCAGATAGTGCGCGAGCTGGTTGGCACGGGCGTTAAGGCCGGCGTAGCTGATCTCCTGGCCGTCCCAACTGGCCGCCACTGCATTGGGCGTCTGTTCGGCCTGGCGCTCGAACAAATGGTGGACGCACTCGGTCTCCGGATAGGCCGAAGCGGTCTGGTTCCACTCGACCAGCAACTGATGGCGTTCCTGATCGCTCAGCTGTGCCAGGATCGCACCGTCGTTTCCCGTTGTGGCCGGGGCCGGCTGCATCGTCCGGCGCAACAGCGGGTCGAGCGAGACGTCATCGCCAGGCAGCGACTGCTCCACGTCGCCAATGCTCCCGGCATAGCTTTGCACGAGCTGCGTGATACCGGCCGCGGTCTCCAACGCTACCTCCGCCGTACTTGCCCCCAAGGCCCTGGCGCGCGCCTCTTCGAAACGGCGCCTGGCCCATGACAGTGCCCGCTGGCGGGCAGGCGTGGGCGTACGCTTGAGGTCGTGCTGCAGCCCGGCGAGCAGAATCGCCTCGGCGGCGACTTCGCCAGCCAGCGCATAAGCCCGGTACATCCGGCTGGAATGGTCGCCGAACCGTTCGGCGTCGGCTAGGCAGCGCGCCTCGATCCTGCCTGCTGCCTCGCGCAGATCTTGCGCCGTGGCGGTTGTCCCCGCCCGCTCCTCCAGATAGCGATAGAGCGCTTCCCCGCCATGCACGGCACTGGAACCAAGATGCATGACGAGGGCTTCTGTCGGCCCCTCGAAGATGCGGAAGGGCCGTGCATCACGCAAGGTCCGCGCCGCGATGCTGGCTTCCTCGTAACCTCTCGCTCCGAGGCACTGCACGAGCATGTCGGCGGCCCACCAGAGAAATTCAGAGCCATGGGTCTTGCACACCATGGACACCTCGTCCGGCACGTGCGATGGCGTGTCGGCGCATTCCGCGACCTGGCGAATCAATGCTTCGGTTGCCGTGGCGGCTGCAGTCAGTTCACCGAGCCGTTGCAGGCTCGTGGGGTTCTCCAACAATAGCCCGGTGGCGACCGTGCGGCGCGCAGCGAACCGGTGCATGAGTTGCAGGCAGCGTTTGATCCCGCCAAGGCAAACGGCACCCATGTGAATGCGCACATACATCATCGTGTCCTGCGCTGCCTCCATGCCAGCGCCAGGCTCGCCGAGCATCTGGCGCCGGCTGACCGGCACGTCGTCGAAGTGCAGCGTGTTCTTGACATACCCGCGCATCCCAAGCGTCTCGGCCTCTTCGCCGAGGCGCAGCCCCGGCGCACCTTGCTGCACCATGAAACCTGTAATGCCCTGCCGCCTGCCTTCTTCGTCCAACAGTTGCGCATACACGTTGATCACGCCGGCCCAGGCGCCATAGCCAACCCAGCGCTTGACGCCACGCAACAGCCAGCCGCCCTGCCCGTCCGGTACGGCCGTCATGGTGATCGCTCGGGGGTTGGAACCTGCTGCGGATTCAGTAACGGCGACGGCCGACAGCAGCCTGCCGGTGGCAAGCTGCGGCAGTATCTCGTCCCGCATTTCCGGCGTGGCGTACCGCAGGATGGTATGCGCGCCCAGCAGACTGTCCAGCACCAGCGAAGCCAATGTCAGGTCGATCGCGCCGAGTTGCTCGAGCACCCGCACCACGTCCCGATTGTCGAGCTCAAGCCCGCCATAGGCTTCGGGGATCTGCATGCCCAGCAGGCCCTTGTTGCCGAAGTCCAGAATGAGATGGGGCGGAAAACAGCGCCGCTCGTCGATCAGCCGCGAGTTGATGCGCGTGTCGGCGTACTCGCGCAACCACGCGATCAACGCATCGGCGCGCTGCCGCTTTTCAGCTGAAGTATTGGGTACCGGCATGTCTCAGGTCTCCAGAAGATGACAAGGCGCGCCGATACTCGGAACCAACGTCTCCGATATGGCTCGGGTGATCGGCGTCAGATGCTCGTGCAGGAAGAAATGGCCGCCGCGAAACCGCAACAGCGTCATGGCGTGCCGAGTATGCTGCTGCCATGCCTGCATGGCACCTTCGCTGACGTGCCGGTCGTTCGTACCGCTGAAGGCCGTAATCGGACATTCGAGCGGTCCGCGCGGCCGGTAACAGAACGATTCGTACACGGCAAAATCGGCGCGAAGCATGGGCAACAGGTGCGCCATGAGCGCGGCGTCATTGAGAATCTCGTCGGGTGTCCCCTCGAACTGCCGCAGTTGCTCCGCGAACTCCCGCTCTGGCAAAGAGTGCATCGGTGCGTCGAGGTCCGGCAGATGAGGCGCCCTGCAACCGGACACGAACACGTGGATTGGCACGGGGAGCCCCTCGCTCTCCAGTTGGCCCGCAATATCGTGGGCCAGCAACGCGCCAAGGCTGTGACCGAAGAGCGCGTACGGGCGATCGAGGTACGGCCTTATCGCCACCGCGGCCTGCGCTGCGACGGCCGAAAAGGTATCCAGGAGCGCCTCGCCAAATCGTTCTTCCCGGCCCGGCAACTGAATCGCGCACACCTCAATGTCGGCGTGAACCGATTGCGCCCACTGCTGAAACACCGAAGCGCCGCCCCCCGCGTACGCCAAGCAAAACAAGCGTATACGAGCCTTCGGTTTGGGATGTCGCCGTCTGACCCAGTGGCCGATGGAGGAGATTGTCCGCATCGATTGCCCCCTTTGTATGGAACGCGACCTACCCTGACGCAAGGCAAGCGCTATCCGTACGACAGTTGACTGTCCGTGAATCCTGACCGTGGAACGTTCAGATGTCCCAAGCAAGTGGGATATGCCGCAGGCCGCGGAACTGCGTCGCGCCCAGGGCCACCACCCGCTCCAGGCTCTCCAAGGGCTCCGCGATCCGCAGGTTCGGGAGCCGGCGAAGCAGCGTGTCAATCGCGATCTTCGCCTCCATGCGCGCAAGTGGCGCTCCAAGGCAGTAATGCACGCCAACCCCGAACGCCAGATGCCGGCCTCCCGGCCGCTCGAGATCGAGCGCCTCAGGATGGTCAAACTGAGTCTCGTCGCGATTGGCGCTAGTCAGCAGCACCCGGACGGCGTCTCCGCGGCGAATGCGTTTGTCCCCCAGGTCCAGATCCTCTGTGGCGAAGCGCAGCATCGCCGCCTCGATCGAACCTCCATACCTCAGCAGTTCCTCGATCGCCTGCTCCCAAAGTTCGGGTTGGCGCCTGAGCTTTGCGAGTTGATCCGGGTGCTGCAGCAATGCCACCACGCTATTGCCGATCAGGTTCGAACTGGTTTCATGCCCTGCGACAAGAAGCAGC
Organism: Burkholderia sp. Ac-20345; assembly: GCF_017104825.1. Classification (NCBI taxonomy): domain Bacteria; kingdom Pseudomonadati; phylum Pseudomonadota; class Betaproteobacteria; order Burkholderiales; family Burkholderiaceae; genus Burkholderia; species Burkholderia sp. Ac-20345. Next base: position 45,794 of record NZ_JAAGPO010000037.1, read on the forward strand.
ATGGCCATGCTGTAGATCTCTTCGGCGCTGAGCGTAGATCCGTCCGACTCGGCCTGGACCAGGGCCGTCAGCAAATCTTGCCGGGGGTGCTCTCGCCTCTCGGCGATCAGCGGCTCCAAATAAGCAGCAAACTCGGCGAGCGCTTTCTGTCGCTGTTGAAAGACGGGCCCGACGTTCTCGTTCACGAATATCTGGGACCAAGCCCGAAACCTGCGGTAGTCGTCACCAGGCACGCCCAGCAATTCCATGATGATCGACATCGGGAGCGGTAGCGCGAAATCCTCGATGAGATCCATGCGGCCATGGCTCACGACGCTATCGATCAGTTCCTCCGCGATCGCCTCGATCCGTTCGCGCATCTCTTCTACGGCGTGGTTGGTAAACGCCTTGTTGATCAAGGCACGCTGGCCGGCATGTTCGGCACCGTCCATGCTCAACAGGTGCCGGGTGAGCCTGCGCATGGCCGGTGACAGCGAAGGCATGCGCGATCTTTCCTCGTCCGTGAGCGTATTGCGCCAGTCGAGCACAAAACGCTTGTCGCGTAACACGAACTGCACGTCCTCGTAGCGAGTAACGTACCAGATCGTGTCGCCCTGATCCGATTTATGCTGATAAACCGGATCCTCCGCCCGCATGCGGGCATACGTGGAATAAGGACACGCCACGAAATCCGATCCCGATAACTGAAAATTAGACTCAGTCATGATCTCCCCCGCAAGAAATAATAGTTCCACGGCGCCCGGATAACCGGACCGGCCGCAAACCGCATACATCGATAGCATTAGTCCACACCAAAGGTGCAATTCAGGCAGCTCTGTTTTATTATTGTCATCATGATTTAATTATTTACCGCGCAAGCGTCGAATATCTGCCGCCTATGGCGAGAAATACGGATGGTGAGAACATAGACGGAACGCCATCCATATTCCCAAATCGGTCATTCTTTCATCGTGAAACTATTGCGAATCCCGACAATGCAGGCGAGCATAAGACCGGCTTGCTGTGCCAAAAGTCCGTAGGCGCCAATGCCATGGGCAAAGGTCAGCAGCGCGGAGTTGGACATGAAAGCCGTGCACCAGCCGGCTCTCGAGTGGCCCGACGCCAGCAATCCGGCAGCGCACAGCCCCAGGATCGATCCCGCCCATTCGCATACGTGAAGAAAACTCAAGGCAAGCCCCCCATTTCAGAAAAGCGAAAATGTCGCTCTATCAGGGATGCTCCGTTCCCGATAAAATAATGCATCTATCGTTATCGCAGCCAACTCAACCGAGCCATAAACAGAGCGCAGCGCAATGCATTAACGCACAAGCGACGCCTCAACAGCCAACCCTCGCCTGCGAGAATGTGATGCTTCACACCAGCGCAATTAAGACGCAGCCCCGCCCGGCACCAGGTATGACCGGTCTCATTCCAATTCCTTGTATATTGTTATCCGGCACCAGCTTTTTTGTTTCTGTCTTGAGTATAGGCAGCGAGCACCGAGCTTCAATGAATTTCCCGAAAATCAGGATTTCCCTACAGCAATGCAGGCGCGTCCTCAGCACCACCTCGACGATGTGAAAGGAAGTTGCCAGAGTAGTCCCCACCAAAAGTAGTGGGGCCCACAGTGACAACAGAAGCACCGAAGAGAAGTTCACGCAAAGGCGTCCCGAATCCCCCGTCGAACTCCGGCGGCATCTGGTCAAGCTGGCCTGCGAACCAGCCGTATCGGTAGCGCGTCTGGCAATGGAAGATGGGCTGAATGCTCGCCCAGGTGCGGCGGGAGACGTTTGGGAATCCGCTGGTAAGCGTCGAGTGTGTGGCCGGTCATCCGCCTGAAGCTCCGGTACTCGACGTGTTGACGGATGGAATTGTCGACAACCTCGCAGCCTGTACTGCGCCGCTCGTGGAAGCACAGCTGGCCAAGATTCAGTGCTCCAGCGCCAAATCGGCTACCTGGTTGACCGGGGACCAGATCGCTACGTTGGAGAAAGCGTTCGCAGGTCCGGTGGATTCGACCGGGAAGCAACTCTATTCAGATTGGCCTTGGGATGCAGTCACGTCTCGTCATCGAAGAAGTAACGACCGGCTCAGTTTTACTTTGCGCGATCAGGCGCGAAGTGGCTCAGATGTCAGATGCGTTTGACAGCTCGGCCTACATCGACCACACGCACTCGCAGCTTCGCGCGCGAGCTGGGCCTGGAGCCGCTGACCACGCCCGTACGTTCGCCGCAGAGCAATGGCATGGCTGAGTCGTTCGTGAAGACCATGAAGCACAATTACGTCGCCTATATGGACAAGCCCGACGCGCCAACGGCGCTCTCGCGTATGGCCATTGCGTTTGAACACTGATATGACTTCGCGTGTCAATGGGGATCGGTTTTCAGCTTCTCAAGTACATGTCATACGAATTTCCTGAGGGCGACGTAGCAGTAAAACTCGACGGTGGATCACACTGATATTCGCGGGTTGATTACCGCATTACAGAGGTCCGCCCAACGAGCCTGCCGCCATCTAAAATCGCAAGTCGGATGTTCTCCGTTGCGTAGTGTTCTCGCGGGTTACTCGCGTGCCGGGCTACGTCGCCTTCAGGAAACTCTTCCTCCAGTGGTTAAGGTAAGGTCAAGGGGACTCAGGCGTTGCATTACGCCGCGTGCACCTCGCTCGGTACGGCGAGCGACATCGCCAGCCGGCTGATGTCCCAGATGAACCCACCGAGTTCGCGGGCGACCGCGACCACAGCGATGTTCTTTTCCTTGCCGTGAGCGACAAGCTTGCGATAACGCCGGCACAGTCGCATCTGCGCGTCCCAGGCGCGATCTATGATGGGCTTGGGAAGGCCTTCATGTCGCCGCTGGATCTCGGGGCTCACACGTGCCGGGTGCCGGTAGCTCCAGGCGGCCTCGACTAACAACTTTCTTGCATAGCCGTTACCCGTTTTGGTGATGCTGCCCTGACGACGTTTGTTGCCGGAGGAATGCTCTGACGGAGTAACGCCAAGCCAGGCCATCAATTGGCGCGGGTGCGCGAAGCGTGAGAGATCGCCCAATTCGGCGAGCATACCCACTGCCGTAGTGAACTGCACACCGCGCATGGCCTGTAAGCCCAGTACAGCAGGATAGAAACGCCAGTTGACGACCGCCTCGCGCAGCGCAGCCTCGAGCCGACCACACTGCGCGAGCCGGTCCTCGATTGCGCGTCGAAGCTCGTCGAGCGCCAGTTGCTGCCAAAAGGTTGTCGAACGAAAATGCGCTCAGCCAGCGCCGGTGCGCAGGCCCCCAGTCGGCCCGGCCCGTGTAGCGCACGCCGTGCGACAGCAGGAAAGCCTTTAGCCGCTGCCGTGCGCGCTTCATATCGTCTTTGGCGCTCACCCACGCACGTGCCAGATCGCGAAACGCTTCATCGTCTACGCTAGGCACGTACACCGCTGACAAGTCGCCGGTACGGAGAAACCGCGCCAACTTGACGGCGTCGCGTCGGTCGGTCTTGACGCGCTCGCCGGGTTTTCTAGGAATCAGTGACGGTGCGCACACCATGCAGTCAAAGCCCTTTTGCGCGAGCTGACGGTAGAGCCCGTAGCCGCACGGGCCCGCTTCATAGACGACGCGTATGCGGTCTGCTTTGGACTGCAGACGTTTGCACAGCCGATCGATGTCCGTCTGCGTCGTCCCGATCCTGCCAAGCAGTTCGACCTCGTTCGGGCCGAGCGCGTACGCGACCGTGATCGAGTCCTTGTGAACATCCAGGCCGACGTACAGCGTGCTATCGTGTTCCATGCTAGCCTCCGTGCGAGAAAGTGCCGGGTGTGGCACCGTCCACACCGTGCGGCTCTGGCTGCAATGCTAACCCGCGTTTGCTTCCTCGCCGCAGGCCAGCCCTCTACCTCACGCGAAGTCATACTGCCTACAATGAGCGCCACCCGCACAAAGCCCTGAAATACCGCTCGCCTCGCGAGTTCAGGCGGGCTGCGGCGTTATCAACCTATGGGTCTCAGCCTGCTGGACAAGGAAGGCATGTTCCTGGACATTAACCCAACCCCAGGCAAGTTCATCCGTTCGATCTTCAACCAACGGCTGAAGCCAATTGTTTGTACACCGCGGGCTGAGATACTCGATGGCCTCGCTCGTGCCGCCAAGGAAGGAAAGGTTCGGCTTCCTGTCGCCGAGGCTGTGCCTCTGACCGAAGCGATCCGATTGGTTTCTGAGCTGGAAGGGGGGCGTAAGCTTGGGGGGAAGGGCCTTGTTGTGATGGATTGCGTGTGTCACGAACCCACCGATTATTCGAACTCATGCAGGTACTTCGCCGACACCGTGGAACGGTGTCCGGCGAGGTACTGGCGTGCGAAACAGGCGTGTCGCTACGTACGATCCGCCGCGACATCGCCACGCTACAAGCTATGGGGGCTGACATCGATGGTGCGCCCGGCATCGGCTATATTCTTCGACCGGGGTTCCTTCTGCCCCCGCTGTCCTTTACTGAGGAAGAACTGCAAGCGCTGGTTGCAGGCGCGCAGTGGGTCAGCCGTCAGACCGACGACGATTTGGCGCACGCGGCTCAGAACGCGCTCGCCAAAATCAGCGGCGTCCTTCCTCCTGAGATGCGGCGAGCCCTGGACGATGACGCGCTCTATGTCGGTCGTCAGAAGGAGGACACATCCGTGCTCGATTTGGCACTAGTTCGGCAATCAATGCGCGAGCAGCGCAAGATGCTCATTGTATACACGGATCAAGCCGGGGCTCTTTCGGAGCGAACCATTTGGCCAATCATGCTTGGCTTCGTCGAGTCCCGAAGGTTCATTGCCGCATGGTGCGAACTACGCGAGGACTTTCGTCTGTTCCGCATCGACCGGATCGCAAAGGCCAGTTTCCTGGACGACCGGTATTCACGCAATCGTCGACAGCTTGTCAAGGAGTGGCGCACCCAGGAAGACCGCCGACGCAGAGAAGGCTAAATCGCCTGGATGCCCACCAAGGGACGCAACTTGGCGCGCGTCCACTGCTACACATTACGGACGGCAGTCGGGCCATGAGTAGCCTTTCGCGCATCGATGGGAGCGGACGTTCGAACGACTGTTGCTTCCGTCGACAACAGCCACCCCAGTGACGACCGACTGAAGCTTGATCCGCCAGCCACCCCCTTCCAGCGCCGGCGCACCGTCTGCCCCTATGCACTCGGATACAATCGCACGCTCGGCACTAGGGGCATGTCGCGGAGTGACTCCTTTCCGGGCTCGTAGCGCAGTTGGTTAGAGCAGTCGACTCAGTGCGACACGTGTGACTGCCCCGCGTGGCGTCTTTAGCAACAAAGGGCAGCGAAGCTCGTTTCCGTCTCGTCGCATTTCTCCCATTCGAAAGACGGGAAAAACTGCGACCTGCTGTGCGGCCAGTAGTTTCCTACCCGGGTATGCGTCACCGGTAACGGTGGGATGTGAAGCTCCGGAGACAATGTACTTCGAAGGAAGGTGCCCTTGGCGACAAGGCGCCGCCGCTGCTGGCTCCAGAACGGCATGAAGGCTAGGAAATTCCGTATGCGCTACGTAGATGAATTGTCGTATAACCATCGTCACTGCTGAAAAGCCAAAGGTGCTGCTAGGCTCTAGCCAAAATGGCAAATGGCCAGTTGCGCTCCTTAAGTCTGAGCACACGTCGCCAGAGCGCCACCGGGGGAAAGACAAGCGCAAACCGGATACGCCCAAGTCGTTGCTTGGTGGGCAGAAACGGGATCGTGGCAAGCCCAATTGTCCGCCGGCGCCAAGCGTGGCTACGGCAGGTGACCCGCAAGGGAAGCGGTTGGGCAAGTGGGTATGAGAACGCGGAAAAGGCGAATGGCGGGCAGTATTAGCTCGCATAGGGGTTCAAGATTTGCCCCGACCTGAAAGGGTGCCGACTTCCGCGTGGTGCAGTTGTCATGGGTCCACTTTGAGATTCACTGAGGGGAAGCTTGTGAGAGACCGGCATCTCTGCGGTTCAGCACCCTTCGTCCCAGCGATGGGGCGGATCGATTGTGTGACGCTTGCGAAGTACTTGCGCAGTCTGGCGGGACCGGCGTCAGTGCGACGCTTAACGCTGTGCTCGAGCCGCATGCGGGGAAAGCTCGCATATACGGTTCTTCGGGGACTTCGTTGCCGGGAGGGAACGGGGCTACCCTCATAATCGATTGGTCGCCGGGTTAAGTCCGGCCAGGCCCACCACCCCATGGCAGCACGAACTGACCAACGCGACTCCAACAAGCAGTACTTCACTAGATACATCGTCACATGAAAAGTCCCACCATTCGCGAGCTGCAGAAGCAGCTCGGTCAGCTGACCTTGCTTGTCGAAGAAACCAAGCAGCAGGAAAAGCAGGCCAAACTCAAGCAGATCGCACAAGACGTCAAGGAATACGGTATCACCGAGATTGAACTGCTACGCGCCGCAGGGTTCATTCAGGCCAAGCGACAGAAAGCTCCAGCCAAGTACTACGATCCGAACTCCGGAAAGTCATGGTCCGGAAAAGGCGCCCGGCCAAAATGGCTGGAGGACAAAAACCTCGACGACTATCTCATTCGAGAGGCACCCAAGCCTTGGTGGCCGGAACGGACCTGACCGATCATCCGATCTTGACGATCGACATGTAGCCCTGCAACGCGAACGGCGTCTGATTCCGCGAGCCGAGCACGTTCGCAAACCTCATACAAAGCGAACTTCCGCTTCCCCACCTCGCCTGCACAGGTCACGCGTAACGAACCGAGAACGCCGGAAATCGAAGCGCTGCCACAGCGATGATCGTGATCCAAACCAATTTACAAGACGCCCGCCACTGCGTTTCAACGGTCACCCACCCTCGAACGGACAGATTGCCGCCTTCGCTATTCGAGCCAGTCGCCGCTTCGCAATTGCGACACCAGAGGACACTTGCAACCATCAAAGATAGTCAATTCGGATGTCGGGACGAACTGCGCCGTCAACGCGGAGGTCGACGCAACGTTTATCTACGGGCGAGGGGCGAAGTGTTTGCCTCTGCGAACACAGTTCGGATACGCTGATGAAAAAAACACTCTTGCTCTCCTGCGCCTTCGCGGCAGCCGCCGGACTTTCGGCCACCGCTCATGCAACTAATATCGGCATCAACATCGGTGTGCCAACACCTGTCGTGACCGCGCCGACGATCACCGTTCCCGCGCCCGTCCAAGTTGTCACGCCAGGTTGGTACGGTGACCGCTATTACGACGGCCATCGCTATTGGACGCGTGGCCAGTGGAACGAGCGTTCGGGTCATGATCACCACGATGGCGAAGGCCGCCATCACTGCCCGCCTGGACACGCAAAGAAAGGCGAGTGTTGAGTCACCGATTGCCTGACGCTAGGGCACCGGCGGCATTCGCAGCCGCGGTATGGCCGGATCAAGGCGCGCACCTGGCGATCGCACAAGGTTCGCAGGGCATGACGATTACCACGCACGCGTGCGAACGCCTGCAACGCACCACATCGGAACAGATTGCGATCTTAGGGGTGGTCCCGGGAGTCAAAGTCAATATTCAGTTCAACAACCGACCGGAGTTCCGTAGCCTGCCGTCGACCTGGATCGACGCGGAAGTCTTCTAATCGATGATCACATCAATGACGTGCCGCGGAATCGCGGCGATTACCCTGCAGTCGTTCACTTGTTCGGCAAATTAGAAGCAGTCAAATTATGCTGATCGCCTCGTCGCGATCGCGTCCCAACATCCAACCAGATTCCATGCGGAAAGTCCTCGCCTGCGGGCTAATGGCACGCGCCACACACGCCCTTGCCTCCAACTCCTGCCCACAGTTCGACCCGAAAGGAAAATCGCCGGTCGTTGTCAATCCCCGGATAGCGGCGACGACACGCCACCTGTGCTATTCGGATTTCGAAGTATTGCACTCGAGCATCACGCACGGACCGCTTTGGTCGGCCGAACACCTCACCCGTTCGCATCTGGCGGCAGCGAAGAACGAAATCCGCACGAACCGATTCTTTGAAGAGCCGCGGTTGCCCAACGGAGATGGCGCGCGACTCACTGATTATCGCAAAAGTGGTTACGATCGCGGACATATGAGTCCGGCCGGTGATCGCTGGAATGATCGAGCAATGGCCGAATCGTTTACGCTGGCGAACATGGTGCCCCAGAATCCGACGAACAACCGTCACCTCTGGGCGCACATCGAGGAAGCGGTTCGCCGGATCGGTCTGCGCGCGGCGGACACTTATGTCGTCACGGGACCGCTGTTCAAGGGCGCTGAACTGACGACGATCGGCAAAAGCGGAGTCGTCGTGCCCACGCAGCTCTTCAAGGTCGTCTACATTCCCCAGAAGCGGCTCGCGTTCGCAGTCGTCGCGAACAACACCGCGACCAAACGCTACACGATCGCGACCGTACATGAGCTCGAAACGCAAAGCGGCCTGCGATTCCCCGGTATTCCAGAATCGCTGAAAGACACACGCATCGGAGGTCTGAATGGAGTTTAAGGCGTTTGCAGACGACTCGACCGTCGTGAATATTCACGGCGACTCGTTCACCGTTACCAACGATCCTGGGCGCGTCGTTTTGTCGGGAACATTGGAACTGACGCGCGATAAGGCAGGCCTCGCTGCCGCACTTGTACTGCAGCAGACCATCGCGGGCATCCTCGACGTGCTGCAGCATGATCCGGCGTTACCTGAACACGTCCGCGATGAACCCGCTGCACCGACGGGCAAGATCAAAAATCCGTTCGAAGGGTAAGCCGCGGTGTCTTGGCGCGGGAAATGTCCGATTGCCCACGCCCCTGACGCATTTCGAGAATCATCACGCGGCTACCGAGCTGCTCTCGTTGGATGATGGGCCGCAGACTGTCAGCGTGTCCAGCGTAGTTCTCTGTAGATTGGACCGAGCGTTGCAACGCCGGCTTCCGCATCCACTTCGGAGGTCGGCGCCCCCTCGCAGGTTGTTCGTTTCCAACACCAACGCAGTGCCGGTCACCACCCAAAGGCCAGCCGCACGCGTGCGCGAGATCCCGGGATTAATGTCGGTCATATAGAACATCGCCATCGTGCATGGCGCCGCGAATAACAAATCGGCCGGAAGGAAGTTCAGCGTGCACCGACCCACCAAGTCCGGTCCAACCCTGCCAGCGGCGGCGCTGATCGCCTCATGTGTATCAAAACTCAGGCCCTGCAGCCTGAAGGCGATTTCACGGTCACCATCTCATCCGCGCCGAGGTAACTCGGCGCGGATGAAATCGCTGAAGTCAGCTCCACATTGCCGTCGAACCGAGGTACGCGGCAACGATGTGCCGCGCTCAATCCAAACGGGTACTCACTGCTTGATGATCTGCCCGTATGCAACGTAGCCATAATCGGCGGAGTGCAATACATACAGGATCGAGCGCTGGAACCCGTTGCTTCCATTAATGGGGACAAAGAGAATGGCAGCGTTACCGAAAACCGGAATACCTGCCGGCAATTTGCAACCAGTGGAAGCCGCCGCCGACAAGGTCATGTCGTACATGTTCTGATCGGAACCCGGCGTTGAAAGCCGCACCGTGCCACTCATGTTGCAGCCGCTCAGCGTGCCGCTGACCGTACCGTCAGACCCGACCGTAAACGAAGCCCCCGAGGTCGCCCACGTACCGGCCACACTCGCCTGCGTCACCGCCAATGCATTTTCCGCATTGTACTTCCACGTGAAATTCGAAGCCGTTCCGCCTCTGTTGAGACTTCCCGACAGCGTCTGCTTCGCGCTATAGGTCCCTGTGCTGTTACCGATCTTGGTGGTGAACCCGGTCATTACATTGAAGTTGATTCCCGAGCTGATCGACCATGCATTTCCAGTGACGGCCAGATTGGTGAAATCGGACGACATCGGGATCGATCCCGTCACGTTGAGTGTTGTCAGGTTGTTGTGCGGATCGACCAGCGCAATCGTCGTGTTCCGAGGCACTGCTGTCGAGACCGACCAAATACCTGTAGGATCGTTCGCCGACGCAGCTGTCGATCCAGCCTGAGGCGTTTGCAGGCTCGGCATGGCTTCGCCCACGGTTACGGGCTGTGACGACGCAACTGGTGCACTAGCCGGCTGTGCGACGACCGGCGTCGACGCGACAACAGGCGCACTGGCCGAGCTCACCGGGGTTGCTGGGGTTGCTGGATTCCCGGCGGTGGCAGACGTGCCGCCGGTTCCGCTGGAAGAACCGTCCCCCCCACCACCACATCCCGCCACGATGAAGCTTGAAATCACACCGGCAACCAGCAAACAGAGATAATTCTTTTTCATTGTCAACACGATTTATTAAGTTATGCAAATTTAATCACCGACTTCTTTTACAGCTCTCTTCCAGCATCGTCGCAACGAGTGCGCCTATCGAAGGAGATACGCGGGGCCGCAATTCCCTGACGGCAACGAGTGTCGGCTACTCAATCGAGCACGCGTGTCGCCCATGGACGTTTCCGCTCCCTTGCTGCTCTGCGCCTAGCTCACTCAGCCCTGGTGAGCTTCAAACTCCATCTTTCTCAATACGCCGCTCGCTACGTCAAAGTAGAACACTGCGCTTTTTGTCGTGCCGATCGGTACACCAACAAACACGATCCCGACTGCTGCCCGCTTGACATACTGATATGTCCAGATCTCGTAACTGCCGGCGATCGACTTGACCGATGGCGCACCAAGCTGCATCGCGACATCGTCTCGAGTGGCGGTACCGACCGCGAATTGCTTCTCCAGCGACTCCTGTGACGCATCTGCAATCTTCTGCACGCCTTCGCCTGGCCCCACGGACACCGCACAACCCGACAGAGCCGCTGCGACCAACAGGACGGAACTGATTCTCTGTAAGTAGTTCATCATTCGATCTCGATATAAAGGAGTACAACATCATCCGGCAGAGATTGCCGGTGACGCCACTTTCCTCAATGGATTGATAAAACGGTTTTCTCCTTCATCGAGATAGCCGGACTTCCTACTCACCTCCTTCTTATGAAGCCGCTTCCCTCTCAATACATGCTGCCTTCTGCTCCCCGCATCAGAGTGCAAGGCGGCATCTCGTTTCACGCTCGCCGTCGTAAGCCACGTCTCGCTATGTTTCGCAGAAGCGGCCAACGGAAACGCGATCAACATGGCAAAGAGATAGCTCACCGAGCAACGTCGGATCAGTGCATTCCGATTCATTTCCATACATTTCTAAACTACAGTAAGAAGCCTTTGCCTCGCACCTCGGGAGCCAGCGCGGAACCGATCACATCCAGACGCCTTCGACGCGACTACCTGTAATGGGTGATTGATTCGAGGAGATGGCAAACAGCGATAGTTTTTTCCAAGCATCGACATAGTCGGATTTCGGGACGTACTCGACGACTTCATCGAATCGACGCAAGATCGCTTCTATTCCGGGCAACCATTCCGCTTCAAGTCGCCAGTCGCTACCCTGCTCCGCCCTCTGGATGCACGTGCTCAATGCAGCCTCAACATTCAGAAAGAGTGACCGGTCGGGCGGCGAGCACGCCTTTCCGCTCATGAGGTGAGTCATGTAAAGCACGCGCAGCAGCGTGACCATCGTTTCCGGTGTGCCGTGCCCGGAACGCATCGCGGCCAGCGCCAAATGATTTTCGAGCGAGAGGCCGCGGGCAACACCGGCCGGCAACGGCAGCAGCATTTCCTTATTGCGCGGAATTCGTATTTGGCGTTTCTTCTTCATGCTTCCGTCCGGCCGCGTTCATCGACCAGAAAAAACGATCTCGGTTTCAGTGTGTTCGGTAACGGCGCGGTATCCATCCGATTGCTCCGATGCTCGGCGGACTCCCCGCGGGCGATCCTAAATATCAAAGCTGGGTCGATCGTGCCGAAAAAATGGCGGACAGCACCAGATGCAATACGCCCCACGTCAGAAGCAACGCACCTAGCAAACAGCACAGCTTCCATAGAATGTCGACGCGTCTTTTCCCCGAGCTTGCCCTGCTATGTCGACTGTGTGTCGGATGGTGACTTATCAGGTCCTTTACGTCTCCGATCCCCGTTCCGCTACGTCGTTGTTCACACATCGGATTCGCCTCCGCGCTGGAATACACACTCGAGTCCCGGCTGAATGCTGTCGCGCCATGCCAAGCGCAAGTCGGCAACGAGCCGCGTAACATCCTGAGCACAATTTCCGTCGAGACTCGCGTCGTGTATCGAAGATGCCGCGTAAGCCGTTTCACACGCCTCGTCCGCATTCGGATGAAACAGATACACGAAGGAGCCAGAGCTAGTCGATTTCCCGATCACATAGAACAGGAGCGTAGACGGCCAATCGCTAACCAGAAGGTCGACTTCATCATGGTTCGACAACCCGTCCGAACCGCTTCGCCCTCTAGTCACCCGATCGGAACCGCCGCCGCCTTCGGCCGATACGCCGGCCTCATGGGAACCACATGTCAATCGTCGACCTTGCCGCACGAACACGCTGTTGTACTGGTTCAACACGTGCTGGATCAGGGCGCCAAGCTCTTCATCGGGCACCGTATCCCCGACAGACCTCACTTCGATAAAAAATCCTGCCTTCCCGCCGCGCCACACGTACAAATCAGGGAAGCACCGCGTGCTTGCAGTGCGGTCGTTTATATCGGCATAACGGACCGTACATAGCCCAAATGAAGTCGACTCGACACCCTGCTCGAAGCCTGCCTGGTCTGCGTTCCAGCCGGCAGCAATGAAATGCGTGTCACAGATCGTCTTGGCGACCTCTTCAATCAACACGTATTTCCACCACAGATTCGCGTGCATTTTCGATTCCCGTGATTCCGTTAACCCGCATCCTCGACCGACATCGACGCCATCGCTGGTGCGCCGTCCCGGCGCGTCGGGACCACGGCGGCGGCATTCCGACCGCCGGATCAAGCGGAATCCCCAGACGAAGTATCGATAGGCTGTTCCGGTTCAATCAGGTAGTCGCTCGGATTCTTGCCTTGCAGCCACAGCGGCGTCCGGCCGCGGCCGCTCCATGTCGTTCCAGTTTCGGGGTTCCAGTACTTGGGTTTGATCTTGGCTCGTTTCGACGAGCCGTTCTCGTGCCCTGCCAGGATCAGGTTGAGGTCGACGCCGGACTCCCGAAGGACCTCTCGAATTTTCTCCGCCAGCAACGCTGCTTCCTGGGAGCGCGCCATCTCAAGTTCCGAATGAAGCATGTCGATCCGGGTCAGTATTTCCTTGTATTTGCTCATTGTGGTGCGCCTTCACGGTCTTGAACCGGCACAAACTCGATGCGACGGTTTGCGAAGCGTCCCATTGCTGTCAGGTCGCTTTCGACAGGCTTCGCGTCGCCATAACCCTTCGCGGTCAAAGTCTGCGAAGGCACGCCTGCAGCGATCAAATACGCACGAACCGCCTGCGCCCGCTTCTCGGAAAGCGCCAGATTCGCTTGACCATCGCCGCTGTTGTCAGAATGCGCGGCCACTTCCAGTGAAATCGGATGCTTCGCGGCATGACATGCGGCCAGCAGATTCGCCGACTCCTCGAGATTCGCTTTCGCTGCGGACGGCACGTGACCGCTTGATCGAGCGAAATCGATCACCTGTGCATTCAGCGCCTTCGAAACCGCGAGCGGATCGCAATTCGTTCCAAACGGCTCGAGACGGCTCAGTGCCTGGGCAAGCGCTTCACTGGACTGCGCCATCAGATGGACGGGGTCGAAAATTTCGATGCGATATTCACTTCCCAACACCGTTTCGAGGCTGGTCACGGATTTGCTTGCAGCCGGCGCCATAGGGGTCCATAGCTGAACGCGCGCGTTTTGCACGACGCCCTCAACACGCGGCGATTGCATCAGTCGAAGCCACGTATCAATTCGTCCCAGCCAGGCTGCCGGGGCAACGGTCGGGTCCACGACGAGATTCGACGTAAAGCGCCCGCTTCCAAACTGACGGTCAAGCGCGTCGCCGAGCGTCTGCTTTTCCGAATCGCTGTTGAGCACGGCCTCGACGATAGGCGCACCGGACGAGTCGACTTTGAACTCGAGCCTCGCGCTCTTCGGCGGCTCCAGCGGCATCTCTTTTCGCTGATCGACTGAAACGGCCTGCGCCGCGGAAGCAGCGCTTGCGGATTGCTGATTATGGTCGCCGACGCGCTGTTGAGCCACCGGTTGACTCAGCGGTATGGTCGATACCGTTCCGGCCGCGCCGTGGCGGACGTCGGCCAGGTGGATCGGAAGGTTGAAGTATCCAAAGTGCCATGCCGCCGCTCCGGCGGCCAGGATAACCGCCACCCCTGCAACCGCGACCCAAATGCGACGCGGCCTGAGCCGCTTTCCCCGTGCGCCATACGGTTCGAGCACCCTGCCGCCGGAATCTCGATCCTGGCCGCGCGATTGTCCGGCAAGCCGACGGGTTATGGCCTCCAGTCGTCCATTCACGACACCGGGAAACTCGGTGGCCAACGTCGATGCGGTCAATTGCGCGATCGCGTCCGTCATGTGCTTTTGCAACAACGGAACCTGGGATCGCAGAACGAGCAAGAAGTCTCTCAGCCCGCACTGCTCGAGCAGCAGGCACCGTTTGAGCGATCCGTAGAGCACTGCACCAGACAGGCCGACCAGGACGTGGGCAGCTTGTGGCGGTACTCCGGAAACGAGCCCGACATGGTCGCCATAGTCGGCAAGCCGACGCGCGGTTACTCGCGAAACCAGCCTGTCCGCCGCGGACTCGACGTCCTTCAAGCCTGCAGTACTGGTCACGCACGCTGGCAAACGCGTCCCGACGTGCACGTCCGCATCCTCCGACCGAACGATCGAGAAAATGCGCTCCGCGTCCTCGGTCGATGCGACGGACGCCACCAATGCGGCAAGCAGTACCGGCCCTGCGTATGTCGTCACGTGCCGCAGGATGTCTGCCGACAGGCCGATTCTTTGCGACAGCACATCAAGCAGCGCATCCGTGATGATGCCGCTTCCTGCCTGTATCAAATCAAAATTTTCCACCGCTCACCCCGCACATTGCACGCTGCGTTCCGTCATCAACCCGTCCAGCAGCACGTCATAGCGGGCGACGACTTCCGGATTCGTCGCGAGAAAACCACCGATCACCCAACGTTGCCTCATGCGGTACGCCTCCCAGTTATCGTCGTGATGCTGCAACACGTCGATCAGCTTCGCCGCACCCGCCTGCACATCGTTACCTGGATAGACGTAGCCAAGATCCGCACACAGTTGCGCGTTATGAACCAGCGGGAACCCGTTCCAGCACACGTCGAAATAGAAGTAGTTCAGCGCCAGGCCCCACTGATGCGACACCACCACATCGGTGTGCTCGGAAAGGAAGCTCGGCGTGTCGTGGCGCCCGACGAAGCTCACCTTCGACTGGCGAACCAGATCCAGGTATTGCGCCACGCCGATGAATTCGGGGGAAAGACGCGCAAGGTGCTCGGCATTGGTAACATGCACGTACTCGATCGCATCCGGTACCTTCCTGAACGCCTCCTCCGCGATCAGCAGCGGGTACAGGCAAAACTTCAGCACGTCGATGTTCGGCTCCATGACGGTCAGACGCTTTGCTGCCCCGCGCGGACGATACTGGCCCTCGAACGGCAGATCCCGCGTTCGCATCTCGAGACACATCGGATCCCACACAAACGGAACTTCCACCACGGGCATTCGCCGGAGTGAACCAAGAAAGGCCGCACTGGTTTCCATCACCTGCGGAATGACCCACACTGCGTCATATCCCTGATTGATGAAAACGGAATCGCACATTCTTCGGCCAAAGATCATCGCCTCGATCATCTGCACGTATTCCGGCCCGCAGCAGTAGCTCACCACCTTGGCCCCGCGCTCCTTCAGGTAGCGCGTCTGGTCTTCGCTGATCTGGCCGCCCAGCTCGATGAGGACGTCGACCGAATCCTTTGCGTCGTGAAACGAACGCGTCGGAAACAGACGCTTGTCCCACGGCAGTTCTCCGGTCACGTCAACGTCGGTCGTGTTGACGAGCATCACCTCATGCCGACGCCTTGATTGCTGAAACAACTTCGCGAGATACAGCGCGTTCTGCTTGATGCCGTTCACCCACAGGCTCTCTGCGCTGTCATGCATCCCGATCGTGATGCCGATGCGAATTCCTCGTTTCGTCATGTTTTTCTCCGTGGTCCCGCTCACACTTGCCGATAAACGGCCACCGCCACTCAAAATGCCACCGCGCGGGCCTGCGTCGGCCGGCACAGGTGCAGCACTCGTTGCGCATAAGCCGCGCGATTGCCGGCGTTGTGCGGGCTCAATCGGGCGAACAGCGCACGCGCACGTCGCATGTATCCGTCATGGCCGGCGTCGTGTTCGTACGCGGCAAAGAGCAACATCGCCGCGCCGTCGTTGATGTTGGAACCCTCGTAAAAGTAGCCAGCCTCCTGCAGCCACGGCGAGTTGTGAAGGAGCGGATAGCCGCCGTAAAGCGCGTCCAGGTACAGGTAGTTCTGATCGTTGCCCCATTGGTGACTGATCACCGCGTCCGCATGCTGGCTCATGTACCCCACGAAATCATGCCGTGCATAGAACTGCACTTTCTGCTTTTCGTGAAGCTTGAGCGAGCGTGTCAGAAACGTGAACGTCGGGTGCTCTGCCATGTGAGCGCTATTCAGGATGTTCAGGTGCTCGACAGCGCGCGAATCCTTTCGGAAGGCCTCGTCGCAAATAAGCGCAGGCACGGCAAAGCATTTGACCACCGAGATATTCGGTTCGAGGATCGCCACCCTCAGCCCTTGCGACAGGCTTCCGTCAGGCTGACTGGGCCGACGCACATAGCCGAAGGTGTGGCCGTTCTGTTCGACCTGCTTTGCGCGCGCATCCAGAAACACCGGATGCCACAGATACGGCACCTCGAATACCGGGCACCGGTGCAACGATCTGAGCATCGGAATGAAGGCGCGATCCTTCTCGAGCACCCAGATTTCGTCGCAACGCTCGGCTCTCGAAAAGAAGCCGCGCCGCTCGAAAATGGTAGGTTCGATCAAGCCGACATACGGCTGACCACAGCACATGAAGACGACTTTCTTGCCCAGTGCACGAATGTAGTCGACCCACTCGAGATCGAGCCCGCCGCTCATCTCGATGACCATATCGACCAGATCTGTCGCCTCACGCGCGGCCATCAACGGAAAGCCATGCGCCAGCGCCTCGGCTTCGTGCGGCACACTGGTGCGATCGCCGCAGTTGATCAGCACCACCTGAGAAACCGACGGAAGCGACCTCAGCAGTTCCGCTAGAAAAAACACGTTTTGTCCGAGGCCGTTTTCCCAGATGCTCTGGCCTTCGTGCGTCAGTACCGAAATTCCCACCCGCATTGTTCTACCCCTATCTGGTTGGCGACTCACGCCTCTTGTTCGAGCGCATTGAAGTTGGCCGCCTGTTATTCGAATCGCTTCTCGCCGTCGCTACCGCACCGCCTCTTCGGGTTCGGTCCTTCGCTTGTCGCCCCGCACGACAAAAAGGGGACCGCGGCACGTCGGCCGCGGCCCTGCAAAAAGCCACGCCATTCCAGTAAGTGAGGGGCACCACTGGGCGGGTGACGTGGCCGTGATAGACAGCTACGCGTTTATGTAGAACCCTCTCGTTGAATCACGCGAACAGTGCTTCGAGTTCCGCTGAGTAGATCCGAACGTTCTCGTCCGATTCAGGATCCAGCGTCGCGAGAAATTTTCGTGTCTCGTGCCGATACGCATCGAGATTGGCATCGTGTTCGGCAAATGCGCGTCGCAGAGCGAGCGCACCCTCCTCGCAATCGAAGTCCGCGTAGCGATACCCGCATCCACCGATGAAACCCGAGTTGTGGATCAGCGGATAGCCACCATGCAATGCTTCGTAATACACGTAGTTCTGACCGTTTTCCCAGTGATGCGCGATCACCGCATCGGCCTGGCGGTTCATGATCTGATACACGGGGATACGGGGCTCGAACGTTCCGATACCGTGGCGTACGAGGTCGAGACTTCGCGCGAAGCCGACAAATACCTGCTCCTCCTTGATGCTCATCGCGTTGAACACGCGAAGCACTTCAATGAAGTTCGGGTCGTGGCGATGAGCGACGTCGGCCACCAGCATCGGAATGTGGCAGGTCTTCACCATGCAGATGTTCGGTTCGAGGATCGCGAGTCTCCAGCGCGAACGTCCAGGCTGGTAGGCAAATGGAAGGTCCGATCCGCCAGCCTGGATCGAACGTTCGAGCAACGCCGCGCTCCACAGATGGGGCATCGCCCTTACCGGCGCGCGCATCGTCGCACCGTAGTAGTCCGCGCAGCTCTCTTCGAATGCCGGCAATGTCCATACGGCGCTGTACGGCGTGCCGGATACGAGCGTCCCATGCGGCTTGCCGAACATCATTCGTTCGATATCGATCACATAGTCGTTCGCCACGCGCATGCCGATGATGTGCCCGCCCTTCTCCCTGAATGCCTGCGCCCAGACGACATCGAGTTGTGCGCTCAGCTCGATCATCACGTCGAGTTTTTCCCGAGCGGTATTGAGATCGATGACCGATGCCGGCGCGAGCGCAAGAAAGTCGCCGGCGTCTTCCGGCCGTCCCGGCCCACCATTCACCAGAAATACCTCTCCCACTACCGGTGACCGCCTCAACAGCATCACCAGAAAGAAGCAGTTCTGGAAAATTCCGTTTTCCCAGATCGACTGGGCACCTTCACGCAAGTAGATCGTCACACCGATCTTCAACTTCCGACCTTCATTCATTGTTCTGCTCCTGGTCGCGCCCGCACACGACAGTTTTTTAAGTTTTGATACGTCTGCCCCACCGGTCAAAAAGGTCGTGGCACTCCTGGCACCCGAGGCCACGACAAACGGGGGAAACAGTTTTCTTGCGATCGGGGCGCACCATGACGCCCCGATCGCGTTGCTACATGCTTACCACTGGTACGAAACGCCGGCCCCCGCGGCAACGCCCGCCGACGTCAGGCCAACACCGGCCTTCATCTTCAGGTTCTGCGTGATGCGAGCCGTTACGCCGAGCGCCGATGCGGCATAGCCGTGATACGTCGCCGCGCCGATGCCGACCGCGATCGTCTTGCCGACGTCGACGTCCGGAATCATCGTCAGGGCGGTAGCAGCGGCCACCCCCGAGTAGGCGTCACGAGCCACCTGGTTGACGCTCGACTGAACGCGCCAGATCTGGTTCATGTTCGCCGCGTCGGTGCCGTTCACACCTTCAGCCACGTTGGTCAGACGACGCTCGTTGCCCACCGATCCGATCGACACCGTGTTCGCCTCGTTCGCGACGGAGCCTGCGCCCAGCGCGACCGAATTGGGTGCCGATGCAACCGAGTTGGCACCCAGCGCCGTCGCGGCGGAACCCGACGCATTCGCGTTCTTGCCCAACGCCGTGGCGTCGGTGCCTGAAGCGGATGCACCCATGCCGACTGCCGTCGCGCCTTGCCCCGTAGCGCTCGCGCCCGTACCGTACGAAGTCGCACCGACCGTGTTCGCCTTTGCGGTGACTGCTACCAGCGGCGCAAGTGCGGTCGACAACGCGTTGAGGTTGTTGTCGGTCGTGGAAAGGCCGGTGGACAGCGATGCCACGTTGCTGTTCGTCGTCGACAGACCAGTCGACAGCGAGGCCACGTTGCTGTTCGTGGAAGACAGGCCGGTGGACAGCGACGCCACGTTGCTGTTCGTCGACGACAGTGCCGTCGACAGCGATGTCACGCCGCTTTGCACGCCGTTGATAGCCGTCGAGGTCGACGTCGACAGCGAGCTGAGCTGGCTGTAGTTCACCGCGTCCGTCGGATTCACACCTGCTGCAACGTTGGTGAGCCTCACGGGCGTGGTTGCCCCCACCCCGCCCAGCGTGATCGTGCTGTGCGTCGAGTCGTCATACTGGACCGAGTTGGCTGCGCTGTTCGACAGCGTGCTGATGGCGCTCGACGTCGACGTCGACAGCGAGGTCAGGTTGCTGTTCGTCGTCGACAGACCTGTCGACAGGGAACCCACACCGCTTTGTGCCGTGCTGATACCCGTCGAGGCGGACGTCGACAGCGAACTCACGTTGCTGTTCGTCGTCGACAGACCGGTCGACAGCGAATCCACACCGCTTTGTGCCGTGCTGATACCCGTCGAAGCCGAGGTCGACAGCGAAGTCACGGTGCTGTTCGTCGTCGACAGACCGGTCGACAGCGACGCCACACCGCTCTGTGCCGTGCTGATGCCCGTCGAGGCAGACGTCGACAGCGAGCTCACGTTGCTGTTCGTGGTCGACAGACCGGTCGACAGCGAGTCCACACCGCTTTGCGCCGTGCTGATCCCCGTCGAAGCAGACGTCGACAGCGAGCTCACGTTGCTGTTCGTCGTCGACAGACCGGTCGACAGCGAATCCACGCCGCTTTGTGCCGTGCTGATACCCGTCGAGGCGGACGTTGACAGCGAGCCCACGTTGCTGTTCGTCGTCGACAAACCGGTCGACAATGAGGCGACGTTGCTGTCCGTCGAAGACAGTGCCGTCGACAGCGATGTCACGCCGCTTTGCGCGGTGCTGATCCCCGTCGAAGCCGACGTCGACAACGAATACAGCTGCCCGCCGTTGGCGGCGTCGGTGCTGGTCGCGCTCACTGCACCCGGGGCGACGTTGATGATGCGGCGCTGCTGCGACGCACTGCCGACCGAGAACACATTGGCCTGGCCGCCGTCGGACGAATTTGCGCCGATTGCGACACTGTTCGTGCCCGTCGTCGCTGCGTTCAGGCCGATCGCGATATCGCCCGTCTGCGGCGCCGCGGAGGTGCCTGCCGCGGCCCCATCGCCAAGCGCGATGGCGGACTGACCATACGCGGATGCATTGTTGCCGATCGCAACGGCGCCTTGCCCGAATGCGGTGTTCGTATTGCCGAGCGCAACCGCACCGCCCGTGCCGCCATATTGCGTGGCGTCAGCCGTGTTGTTGTTACCGCCCGCGTACGCACCCGTGCCGGTGGCCGTGTTCGGATCGCCGATGGCTACGGCGCCTACACCGTTGGCAACGTTGCCGTGGCCGATCGAGACCGCCCCGGCCCCCGGTGCGCTGGCATTGGTACCGAATGCAACCGAATCGGCGCCCGTCGCGCTAGCGCCATTGCCTCCTGCGATCGCGTTCGTGCCCGTTGCCGTCGTCGTCACGGTCTGCGGGTCGTACTGGCTACGCACCACGCCACCCTGGCCTTGCTGCATGTTGACGATCGACGTCGACAGCGTGCTGATTCCGGTCGAAGCGGAGGTCGACAGCGAGCTGAGCTGGCTGTAGTTCACCGCGTCCGTCGGATTCACGCCTGCTGCAACGTTGGTCAACGTCACCGGCGTCGTTGCACCCGCCCCGCCCAGCGTGACCTTGCTATGCGTCGGGTCGTCATACTGGACCGAGTTCGAGGCACTGTTCGACAGCGTGCTGATGGCGCTCGACGTCGACGTCGAGAGCGAAGTCAGGTTGCTGTTCGTCGTGGACAGACCCGTCGACAGGGAACCAACACTGCTGTTGGTCGTCGAGAGGCCAGTGGACAGCGAATCCACGCCGCTTTGCGCCGTGCTGATACCCGTCGAGGCCGACGTCGACAGCGAAGTCACGTTGCTATTCGTCGTCGACAGACCGGTCGACAGCGAATCCACACCGCTTTGTGCCGTGCTGATACCCGTCGAGGCCGAGGTCGACAGCGAGCCCACGTTGCTGTTCGTCGTCGACAGACCCGTCGACAACGAATCCACACCGCTTTGCGCCGTGCTGATACCGGTCGAAGCCGACGTCGACAGCGAGCCCACGTTGCTGTTCGTCGTCGACAGACCGGTCGACAACGAGTCCACACCGCTTTGCGCCGTGCTGATGCCGGTCGAAGCCGACGTCGACAGCGAGCTGAGCTGGCTGTAGTTCACCGCGTCCGTCGGATTCACACCTGCTGCAACGTTGGTCAACGTCACCGGCGTCGTCGCACCCGCCCCGCCCAGCGTGACCTTGCTATGCGTCGCGTCGTCGTACTGGACCGAGTTCGCGGCACTGTTCGACAGCGAGCTGATAGCGCTCGACGTCGACGTCGACAGCGAGCTGATAGCGCTCGACGTCGACGTCGACAGCGAGGTCAGATTGCTGTTCGTCGTGGACAGACCCGTCGACAGGGAACCAACACTGCTGTTCGTCGTCGAGAGGCCAGTGGACAGCGAATCCACACCGCTTTGCGCCGTGCTGATACCCGTCGAAGCAGACGTCGACAGCGAGCTCACGTTGCTGTTCGTCGTCGACAGACCCGTCGACAGCGAATCCACACCGCTTTGTGCCGTGCTGATACCTGTCGAGGCAGACGTCGACAGCGAGCCCACGTTGCTGTTCGTCGTCGACAGACCCGTCGACAGCGAATCCACTCCACTTTGTGTCGTGCTGATGCCCGTCGAGGCCGACGTCGACAGCGAGCCCACGTTGCTGTTCGTGGTCGAGAGGCCAGTGGACAGCGAATCCACACCGCTTTGTGCCGTGCTGATGCCCGTCGAAGCCGACGTCGACAGCGAGGTCACGTTGCTGTTCGTCGTCGACAGACCGGTCGACAACGAGTCCACACCGCTTTGTGCCGTGCTGATGCCCGTCGAAGCCGACGTCGACAGCGAGCCCACGTTGCTGTTCGTGGTCGACAGACCGGTCGACAGCGAATCCACACCGCTTTGTGCCGTGCTGATACCCGTCGAAGCCGACGTCGACAGCGAGCTCACATTGCTGTTCGTGGTCGACAGACCCGTGGACAGCGAATCCACGCCGCTTTGTGCCGTGCTGATGCCGGTCGAAGCCGAGGTCGACAGCGAGCTCACGTTGCTGTTCGTCGTCGACAGACCCGTCGACAACGAATCCACACCGCTTTGCGCCGTGCTGATACCCGTCGAAGCCGACGTCGACAGCGAGCCCACGTTGCTGTTCGTGGTCGACAGACCGGTCGACAACGAGTCCACACCGCTTTGCGCCGTGCTGATGCCGGTCGAAGCCGACGTCGACAGCGAGCTGAGCTGGCTGTAGTTCACCGCGTCCGTCGGATTCACACCTGCTGCAACGTTGGTCAACGTCACCGGCGTCGTCGCACCCGCCCCGCCCAGCGTGACCTTGCTATGCGTCGCGTCGTCGTACTGGACCGAGTTCGCGGCACTGTTCGACAGCGAGCTGATAGCGCTCGACGTCGACGTCGACAGCGAGGTCAGATTGCTGTTCGTCGTGGACAGACCCGTCGACAGGGAACCAACACTGCTGTTCGTCGTCGAGAGGCCAGTGGACAGCGAATCCACACCGCTTTGCGCCGTGCTGATACCCGTCGAAGCAGACGTCGACAGCGAGCTCACGTTGCTGTTCGTCGTCGACAGACCCGTCGACAGCGAATCCACACCGCTTTGTGCCGTGCTGATACCTGTCGAGGCAGACGTCGACAGCGAGCCCACGTTGCTGTTCGTGGTCGAGAGGCCAGTGGACAGCGAATCCACACCGCTTTGTGCCGTGCTGATGCCCGTCGAAGCCGACGTCGACAGCGAGGTCACGTTGCTGTTCG